>CAYZJZ010000005.1:3402-20854 GCA_964478905.1 uncultured Eubacteriales bacterium | reverse complement strand
TTCAAAAACATAGATTTAAGCCATTTAACAACAGAGCAGATAAAGGAGCTACTTAAAAATGAAGATTAGGAATGAACTTCGTAAAGAGTTAGCAAGGAGAGAATATAAAAGCTATGTTGAATATGTTTTTGAAGGAAAATGGAAACATGGCAAGGCTGTTGATTATATATGTGATAGAATACAGGAGTTTATAGATAGAAAGAGTGATTGTGCTTATGAAATAATGATTTTATCCATGCCACCTCAACACGGAAAGTCAATGACTATTACAGAGACTTTGCCGAGTTGGTATTTAGGAAAGAATCCGAGTAATAGAGTTATAGAAATTAGTTATTCGGAGGATTTTGCGTTGTTATTTGGCAGAAGAAACAACTCAAAGATAAAAATGTTTGGCGAAGAATTATTCGGAATAAAACTTGCTAAAAGTCCTAACACAATGACAGAGTTTGAAATTGAATACGATGGTAAGGAAACGCAAGGTGGTATGATTAGCAGAGGTGTAATGAGTGGTGTAACTGGGAGACCGTGTAATTTAATGATTATAGATGATCCCATTAAAAACAGGAAGGAAGCTGATAGTGAAACATATAGAAAGAATTTAATTGATGAATGGCTTAATTCGTTTAAAACTCGTTTAGCTGTTGGTGCTAAAGTAATTATAATTCAAACAAGATGGCACGAAGAAGATTTGGCAGGGTATATTATCAAAAATGAGAAGTATGTAGAAGTATTAAATCTTCCTTGCGAAGCTGAAGAAAATGATCCGTTAAATAGAAAAGTTGGCGAAGCATTAGCTCCTGAGATAGGTAAAGGAGATGAGTGGCTAAAAGAATTTAAGTCAGGATATGTAACTAAAGAAGGACAAAGAACTTGGTTAGCTTTATTTCAGGGAAGACCAACAGCACAAGAAGGGAATTTAATAAAAAGGGAATGGTGGAAGTTTTATAAGAAAGATGAGCTACCACCTATGCCGGTTGTTGCACTTTCGATAGACGCAACTTTTAAGGATAAAGAGACAAGCGATTTTGTCGCAATACAAGTTTGGGGGAAAAGAAATGCCAACTATTACTTAATAGACAGAGTGAAAGAAAGATTGGATTTTATAGGTACTATTGCTGCAATAAAGAAGATGTTAGGAAAGCACAAGGATATTACTTATAAATACATTGAGGATAAAGCAAATGGCTCTGCCATTATTTCCGTATTAAAGAATACTGTGGATGGAATAATTGCAGTAGAGCCTGAAGGTGGAAAGGTTGCAAGAGCAAATGCTATTTCCTATTTGGTTGAAGGTGGCAATGTATTTTTACCGGAGGATGCAGAATGGGTTGAAGAATTTATTGATGAATGGAGTAAATTTCCTAATGCAGAACACGATGACGAAGTAGATTGTGGTACACAAGCACTTAATAGGTTGAGAAATGTTCTTGCAGATGTTACTGAACCTTTTACAAAACATTTTAATTTTGAGTTTGAAAAGCCAAAGCAAAATCCTTTAGGCAAGGGAGGGAAGATAAGTGTTATTTAATATAATTTTTGAAATTTTGGTGTTATCAATTTTGATAATGCTTTTTTTATGCGTTTTTGAGTTGTATAAGAAACTTAATGCTTCAGAGTGTGCGGAAGTAAAACCGTTAAAGAGGTTATTTAGAAAGCCTAAGGAAACGACTAAAGAGGAAAAGCGATTAAATCAGATTTTGGACAATATATCTAACTATAACGGTTCGGAGTTAGGTCAAAAAGAAATAGAGGTGGAATAAGTTGAATCAAGATAATACAACAAAAATATGGGATTTATATAACAAGGGAATTGAATTTATTAGCAAGATAAATTTGGTTAATAAAACAGATAAATGCCATAGATTTTTTAATGGCGACCAATGGCATGGAATTAAAGCAGATAATGAGGAGCTACCTATTGCGAATTTTATAAAGGGCGTTGTTAAATATAAAGTCGCTACGGTGGCACAAAATACTATGTCTGCTGTCTTTTCTCCTATGGGAGAAAAAAATTCAGAATATATAAAGGCGTGTGAAGCATTAAACAAACATTTTGCTGTTATGTGGGAACGTTCTAAGATGGATAGTCTTTCGTGGAAAATAATAAAAGATGCGTGTATTCAAGCTGATGGTTATGTTTTTTTTGGTAAATCTGATGTTTCAGAAGGGCAACTTATTGACAATGTTAATGTATTACTTGGAGATGAACAAAATTCTGATATACAAGCTCAGCCGTATATTATAATTGCTGAAAGAAGATTTATAAAAGATATGAAAAAAGAGGCAGAAGCAAATAATGTTTCTAAAGATTTAATAGAGTTGATAACTTCAGATAATGAGCAAAGTTATCAACTTGGAGATAAGATGGAAATTGATTATAGCAGTGATGAAGGAAAGGCTTTGTCATTGCTATATATGTATAAAGGCGATGATGGATTTATTCATATTGCACGTTCTACGAAATATGTTGAGTATCAACCTGATACCGTATTGACGGCAACAAATCCTAATTCTGAAACCGTAAGTCCAGTAGGATTAAAGAGGTATCCTTTAGTTAATTTTACTTGGGAGGACAAAAAAGGGAGTGCGAGAGGGTGTGGAGAGGTTGAATTTTTAATTCCTAATCAACTTGAATTAAATAAAACTTTGGCAAGGCGAGCGATTGCTGTTAAGCAATGTGCTTTCCCTAAAATAGCATATTTGGGTAATGCTATAAGTAATCCTGATGAACTTGATTCTGTTGGTGGAAAGATTGAGATAAAAGACGGCAACGCACAAAGTATTCAAAATTATGTTGCTTATCTTAATCCGGCTGTTATAAGTCCGGATGCAAAGAATTTATCGGACGAGCTTATGACAGTATCTAAAGAACTTGCAGGTGCAGGAGATGCAGCGATGGGACAAGTAGATCCAACACAAGCTTCGGGAAATGCAATTATAGCTACAAGAGACCAAGCAGCTTTACCACTTAATGAACAGATTGCAAAGTATAGACAATTTGTAGAGGATTTGGCTTTGCTTTGGTATGACATTTGGGTTGCGTATAATCCTAATGGTTTAAGAATACAAACGGATGATGAGGAAGAAATTATTATAACACCTGAAACTTTAGAAAAAATGCGTGTAAATGTTAGAGTTGATGTTTCGCAAAATAATCCGTTTAGTAAATATGCACAAGAGCAATCGCTTATTAGTCTATTATCAAGTCAACATATAAGTTTTGAGGAATTTGTAGAAGTCTTAGACGATGGCTCTGTAACTCCTAAAGGTAAGTTAAAGGATATATTAGATAAACGACAGGTACAAGTAGAGGATGAAAAGGAAAATTTAATATTACAGCAACAACAAGAGATTACTAAACTTACAAATGCTTTAACTCAATCTACAAATATATTAAATGGGGGTGGACAGAATGAAATGCAAGGAATGTCAAACGGAAATGTTTATTGATAGTACAAATATAGTTGGTAATAGTGAAACATTTAATTATAAATGTCCTAATCCAAAGTGTACTAATTATGGATATGGAGGTGTGGAAAATGAAAGCGAAAACAATAAGGATGAGTGAAGAGGAGAAAAGATGGCAAGCTGAGGATGATGCAAGGGCGTTAAAAGCTTATGCTGAACTTGTGAAAAATAAAGCAAGAATGACAGCTGCAAGGAAAAAGCTTGAAGAACAGCAAAAGGATATAAATACTGCCATTAAATTATCAAAGTAAAACACAAGTGCTATTTTATAGTGCTTTTTTGTTTTTAAATTCGCAGGTAATAGCGTAAAAATCCAAAGTGAAAGGAGTCCAAATGGATGATGAAGTTTTAAGCGTAAACAATCCGGAAGTCGCTGAACCGGAAGTAGATGTGCAAGAATCAGGTGTAAAAGAGCAGGGAGTCACCGAAACTGCAACAGTTGAAGAATCAAATGGAAGAGACAGAGAAAGAGATGCAGATTTTGCCGCTATGCGTAGAGCATTAGAAGCAGAACAAGAAAAGTCAGCTCGTTTTGAAAGAGAGCGAGATAGACTTGCTCAATCATTAGGTTATTTTGATTTTAGGGGTAAAGATGCTGATGAAATTGCAGATGCAGCAGAGGCACATTATCGTGGAAAAACTGTTGATGAAATCAGAAATGAAAGAATTGCACAGCAGACAAAACAAGATGCAGAAAAAGCAAGAGAGGCTGAGCTTGAATACTACAAGCAAAGAGAAATCGAAAGGGTTATGGATGAAGATTTGAAGCAAATTCAAAAAGTAGATCCAACAGTGAAATCTATCTCAGAATTAGGAGATAGATTTTTTAATTTGATTAAAACCGGTGTTAATGCTTTAGATGCATTTAATGCTATTCGTGCAACTGACGGAGCTACAAAAGTAGTTCCACCACCTGAAATTGGGAAAGTAAATTCTTCTGAAAAAGGAGAGAAAACTTATTACACTTCAGCTGAGGTTGATGCAATGATAGCAAGTAATTCAAAGGATTTAGATAATCCTGATATTTTAGCAAAGATAAGAAAATCAATGACAAAATGGTAAAGGAGAGGATATTAAATGAGTTATGCAAATTTTAAACCTGTGATTTGGAGTAAGCATATCCAACACGAAAAAGAAAAACTATTAACTTTTAAAGTTGATTGTGATTATAAGTTTGAGGGAGAGGCTAAAAAGGGAAAAAGAGTAAAGATTTTAAATGCTGGTAAACCTACTATTAAAAAGTATATTCCAGGGCAAGAAATAGATGCTCCTGAAACACCAGCTGATGGAGCTTTATATCTTGATATTGACCAATATGATTATTTTAACTATGGAGTTGACAATATTGATAAGGCACAGGCTACAGATGGACTTATGGAATCATTATCTGAAGAAACTACAAGAGGACTTGCTGCTGAAGAAGATAAATACATCGCTAAAGTTGCTGCTTTAGGTGCAGGAGAATATAATCCGAGTTCTGTTATTAGTACAAGCACAAATGCAAAGAAAGCTATTGATAATGCTTTTGAGTTTTTGTGGAAGGGTGGTGTTACTACAAAAGACAAGGTTACAATGTATTTACCGCCTTGGTTTTATTTGTTATTCCAAGATAAATTAGTAGAATTAAAGACTCAAAACGATAGCTTAATTGCTAAAGGTGTTTTGGGTCTTTATAATTCTGCGAATGTAAAGATGTCTAATCAATTATTCAACGATGGTACAGATGATTATATTGTTGTAAAAACTTCAAAAGCTGTTGCTTGTTGCAATGGTATTGATGAACTAAAGCCATATAGCCCTGAAAAGAGTTTTTCGGATGCAATTAAAGGGTTAAATACATATGGTGCAAAAGTTATAAGACCTAAAGAGTTATTCGTAATTAAGGCAAGAAAAGCCTAAGAGATAGGAGGACTATATAATGAGTAAAACGGTTATTCAAAACACAAAAATGAGTTTTAATACAGCAGTAGCAATTCCTACTGCTGTTGCAGTTGGTAGTGAAGGAAGCGAATTTATCGCAGAGGTAAGCTACAAGGGAAAAGATGATAGTAGAATTTTAGTAATTTTAGAAAATGGTGCAAGTGAAGAAAAAACTGTAACTATTAAGAAAGGAACTGGATTACAAGGTGTACGAGATTTAGAAGTTAACTTAACTGCTTCAGGTAAGCATGCCATTGTTGTTGAAAGTGGAAGATTTGTAAATAATGAGGGGAATATAGTTATTGCTGGAGCAGATGAAAATGTAAAAGTTGCTGCGATTGAGTTGCCATAATTATTGGGGAGATATTTTCTCCCCAATTTATCCTTAAAGGTGGTGAAATAAATGACTTTAAAAGATGCTAAAGAAAAAGTAATGGTTGCTTTGGATGAGGTTGAAAGTTCAGATTTATTACAAAACATTGAAGATTACGAGAATAAATTACCTGATATATTTGATAGTGTGCAGAGGGAATTGGCTATGTTTTGCAAGCCGATAGAGAAGTGGGCAGACATGACGATAGTTGATGGTTTTGCAGAAGTACCGGCTGATTGTTACGAGTTTAAGCGACTGTATTTGAATAATAAAATGATTAGTTTTGAGGAAATAGATAGAAAAATATATGCTGATGATGGAATTTATAGAAGCTTTTATTGTGCTTATCCTTCTGTTATAGATGAAAATACAGAGGATGATTATGAATTTGAGATTGATTTGGATGCACAGGAGGCTATGATTTATGGAGTATGTGCTGGTTTGTGTATCAATGATGATCCTGAAGCATATGATGTTTATTTAGAAAAATACAACACTTGTGTTGTTAATATAGAGAATAGGAAAAACACGCAAGCCAAAGTCAAAATAATAGGCGGTGTGTCATTATGATAGTTAATACGAGTAGAAAAAGGAGAAGTTTAGAGAGAAAAACGACCATATATTGTGGTTTTAGGGGGAATGATTTTTCTGTTGATGCTTCTTTAGTAGATAAGAGCAGAAGTCCTTATGCTCCAAATCTTATATCTGATATTGGTGGTATGCCTGAGAAAAGGTTAGGATGGAGAGTTTTGCATACTTTAGAACAGCCTATAAATGGCTTGTGGTATGGAGAAATAAATGGTCAAAAATCGTTTATTGCACATGGTGGGACTAAGATATATAAGTTTACATCAACTTCGTTTGAAGTAATAAAGGAAAGTGTTTCAAATGCTAAGTCTAAAGCTTTTTTTATGCGTTCTGCTGATGATACTGGCAAAATGTATATTTTAACCGGTAATGAGTATTTATGCTATGATGGAACGACTTGTAAGAATGTTACTGAGGAGGCTTATGTTCCGACTGTTATTATTTCGAGAAATCCTACTGGTGGTGGAACTGTTTATGAATCTGTTAATTTGTTAAGTTCAAAAAGGACAGATAGTTTTTTGGGTAATTCTACGGATAAGATTTATCAATTATCTGCGAATAATTTAACAAGTATAGATAAAGTTGAGGTTATGAATAGTAGTGGTGTTTTTGAGACTTTAGCTTCAGGATATACAAGTGATCTTGTAAGTGGAAAGGTAACTTTTTCGAGTACTCATGAACCGATTGTTACTGGGCAAGATAATGTGAAAATAACATATACAAAGAATATTGAAGGATATGCTGATAGAATAAATAAATGTACGATAGCAGATTTGTACGGTTTGGGTGGAAGTAATAGAGTATTTTTAAGTGGTAATCCGAATTATAAGGCTTATGATTGGTATTCGGATATATTTAAACCGAATTATTTTCCTGATTTAAATTATTCTATAGTTGGTACTTCAGATACTGCTATAATGGGTTATCAACGACTGGGTAAATATCAAATTGTTACAAAAGAAGATAATCAGCAAGATAGCACTATATTTCAGCGTTGGGGAACTTTAAATGATGATGGTAGTGTAACATTTAGCATAGAACAAGGAATTGCCGGTATTGGTGCTATTTCTAAAGATTGTTTTGGCACTCTTGCTGATGAGCCGTTGTTTTTATCAAGACAAGGAGTTTATGCTATAACTTCAAATAATATATTGGCTGAAAGGACGATTAGAAACCGTTCTTTTTTTGTTGATGCTAAGTTAACTAAGGAAAGTAATTTGCAAAATGCTGTTGCTTGTGAGTGGAATGGTTTTTTTATTGTTTGCATAAATGGGAATGCTTATGTTTTAGACAGTAAAAATAAGTCTTACAAAGAAAGAACTTCTGTGTCGTATGATTATAATTATGAATGTTATTATTGGACTAATATACCGGCAGTGTGTTTGTTAAGTGTTGCAGGAGAATTGTATTTTGGAACATCGGACGGGAAGATATGTAAGTTTAATACGGATATTTCTGATATGAGTAGGTACAACGATAATGGCGAGGCAATAGTTGCTATGTGGACCACCAAAAATGATGATGACGGCTCTCCTCATTTGTATAAAACAATGCAAAAGAAGGGGTGTTTGGTTACGATTAAACCTTATACAAGGTCTTCGGCTGAGATTTATTTGGCTAAAGATGGGAACCCAGAAAAGATGGTTAAGCAAGAGAATATGGATATATTTGATTGGAATGATATTGATTTTGATAGATTTACTTTTAATACAAATGATAGTCCACAAGATATTTTTATGAGAGCAAAAATTAAAAAATATAAGAGATTGCAAATAATAATAAAAAATAGTTCAAAAAATGAAGGCTTTGGCATATTTCAGATTGCTAAAACTTTTGTTTTTGGAAATTATGCAAAGAAGTAGAAGGGGGAGAAAAAATGGCTACTAAGTATTATTCAGATGGTACATATACTAAAGGTGATGGAAAATTATATTATCCGGGGGTTGGCGTTGTTGGCACGGATAAATCTACTAATGTTTCAAAAGCTGAAAGTGGTTCGTCTACTCCTACAAGTAGTTCGACTCAGACTAAGAAAGCAACACAATCTTCAAGTAATTCTAATCGCTATAATACAACAGTTACAAAGAAGAATGGAACAACGGCATCAGGTTATATTGAGGATGGGAAAAGTTATTATTCAGATGGTACAAGAATATCTGTCGGAGATAGTGTAGTTGATGCACAAGGTAAAGTATGGACTATGGAAGGTAGTTCTGATGGCGTGTCAAATTCAACGAATATCAATAAAAATACATATCAATCAGAAGATGAAACTAATCCTTATGATGCATATGCTGAGCGTTTACAGAAGGAATATGCTAAACAGCAAGAATTGATTGAGGAAAAGAATAGATTGGCTGTGGAGCAAGGTGTAAATAGGTTAAATGCGCAAAAGACTAATATAAATCAGTCTGCTGATGACAATGCAAGACAAGCATATGTAATGTATATGCAAAATAAAAAGGCTTTACCGCAACAGTTAGCGAGTCAAGGAGCAACAGGTGGTGCAACAGAAACTGCTAATTTAGGGCTTTCAAGTAATTACGAAAACAATGTAAATTCAATAAATAAGAATAGGACTAATTCTTTACAGGAGATAGATAATGCTATTACAGATTTACAGAATAGTGGAGATTTAAGTACAGTAGAACAAGTTATAGCTAATAATGAGGCTGCATTAAATGCTTATAAAGAGGCTTTTGCACAAAAACAGTCCTATAATCAATGGGCAACAGAATTTAATGCAAACAGAAATGATACTGCTTGGGAGCAAAACTATAAGGAAAAAGCATATGCAGATCAGATGGTACAACAAGAATTAGAGAATCAATGGTATATAGATACATATAGCGATAATAAAAAGAAAGAAGAAACAGATAGAGTAATTACAAAGTTACAAATGGGAATGTACGACCCTGAGACTGCTTCGGCATTACTTGGTGTTCCGGTAGAACAAATAGATAGATATGTAGAATATATTAACAAAATGAGAAATTTGGAATTGCAGTCTCAGCAGGCAGGCATAGATAACACTTATTCAACTATAGATAATAGAAATAAAGAGACTGAAGATGAGAAAGCAAATAAATCAACGGATACTTCGATAGCTAATTACATAAATGGAGCACTAGGAAAGAATGTATTGGTATACAATAAAGATTTAAAAACATATGGTTTGTCAAGTGAGATTCCGTCGAATGATGGCATAGACTATTTGACAACTAATCAGGTATATAATTGGTACAAAGACCCGATTATACAAAAAACTATGTTAGGCGTAGCTGATGGAAGCATTTCTCCAAATGAAGCTGAAAAATTTTTGATTGGCTTAGGGTATTCACAGACAGACATAGACAGAGTTTATAAATATACATTTGAAGATACAGAGGTGTAAAAATGGGGAATGTGTTTGATAAAATTGCTAATGGTCAAGTAAAATTAAAAGGTAAAACAGCTACAGGCGAAAAAATAGATGCATTTAAAAAGATAGCGACAGGTCAAGTAAAATTAAAACAGAATAAAAAAATAACATCTGATGATTTTAAGAAATTAAATATTCGTGAGTTTGTTAACGAAATGAAAGAAACTTTGCCTCAAAATAAAATAGAGAATAAAGAAAATTTAAATGTAGATGTAAAGCCTGTAAATATTCGTGAGTTTGTTAGTAAAGTAAATCCTTCTGAAAAAAAGGTTTCTAATTCTCAAGGTATATTAACTACTCGTGAGGATGTATATAAAAATGCTAAGCCTTTGCAAAAAATTAAGATGCTTGGAGAAGATGCAATAGGCAAATTAAAGGAAATAGGCACTGGCATAGGGGCAGGTGCGATGCAATCTGTAAATTGGGCATCACGGGCAATAGGCTCTACTGAAGAAGAAAGTAAAAATACTATAGATAATTTTATTCGTGAGAAATTAAATCAAACACCTAATTCTGAAATTTCCAATACTGTAAGGAATTCGCAGGTTGTTGGGAAAACCGTAGGAGATATGACTCAGTTATTGCTTGCCAGTGGGGCGACAACTCCAATTGTAACTGGTGCAGTTGGAAATGCAGTAGCAGGTTCGGCTATCGGTGGAGCTATAAGCGGTGGCGTAACAGGAGCATTACAAGGATATGGGGAATACAAGGATGCAGAAGATACTGTAAGGCAAGCAGCATCAAATGCTATATTTATGAGTACTGTTTCTCCACTTAGTACAGTTAGTAAGGGAGCTATAGGGAAAATTGTAAATGCTACTCCGTTAAAAAATAATATAGGAGCTAATGTAGGTGCAAATGCTGTAGCTAATCTTGGTTCGGCATTAACAGCTTCAAGATTATCGAATGTTCCATTGAAAGACGAAGACAAGCAAAGTTGGAAAGAGAGTTTGTTAAATGCAGGTGTATATACAGGTTTTAATTTAATTGGGGATGTGATTAAGGCTATAGATACTAGTAAGCTTGTAAAGGCAGAATTGGGAAGTGCTACAAAGCAGGTTGCACAAGATATAAACCAAAAATATGGAGATATATTGCATACCAATAGTTCATCGGAAAGAGCTATGAAAGTAGAGCAATTATCTCAAGAATTAGAAAATTATAGGATTGCATTACAACAAAACAAGTATTTAGGACAAGAAAAAACAGTAAAAGCAATGGATAAGGTGTTTACTGAGATTCAAAAAAGATTAAATGTTATTGATACTAATACGACTTTGAATTTAGGAAGTAGTAATATTCAAGGCTCTCCGCAAATAATACCACGAAATTTACCATCTGGTAATATGAATGTTTCTCAAACTAATTTGAGTTCAAAAGCTTCTTTTGATAACTCAAATAATACTAATAGTAGTGGGGGAGTTAATGGTAATTTGTCAAATACTGAACATATATCTAATGAAAAAAGAGTGCAATTAGAGAGTGAAATAAAAACAAATAAGCATTTAACAATTGAAGAAAAGAATGAACTAATAAATATTTTGGAAGAGGTAGGTTTAACAGAAGAAAATAGTGTTGCAGTTAGAGAAATTTTAGATAATGTTAATAAAAGTTTTGAATACGATGTTTCAGAAAATAAATATAGAAAATATTTAAATGATAAAACGGAATTAGATAAAAGTATAGTTGATACGGCGAAGAATTCTATTGTTGTTAATAAAAATGGTAAACGCACTAAGGAACAGTGGTTAAGTGTTGCAAGTAATTTAGGAAAGCAAATATATAATATGTCGGATGAAGAAATTGAAAGATATGCGTATAAGACTTGGCAAGAAATACGTCCTAATCAATCACAAAATTTGAATAGGCAAGGGAAGAGATTTGTTAAATTTACAACTGATGAGTGGGTAAATGCTGTAAATAATTCTGTAGTAGAAGCAAGGCAAAGAACTAAGTTATCAGAGCAATCAGGTATAGATAGCTTCTCTATCCAAAAAAATATTGAAACAGTAGGCAAAAAGGATTACAATAAAATTATAGAAGATAAATTAACAGAAAAATATGGTAAAAATCAAGTCGGACAAGTGTTTGATATGTCGGTAAGTGATATGATGCCACTCTTAAATGAGGGTGGATTTAGGACTAATGACAAAATAAATGAGTTGAGAAATAGTATTATTTCTGATGGAATAACTAGTCCGATAGAAATTTATAAAAAAGATGATGGAAGTTATGCAATAGAAAACGGTAATCACAGATTAAAAATTGCTAATGAACTTGGACTTAAAAACATTCCTGTAAAATTAGTAGAAAGTTGGGAAAGTGTTTTAGACAGAAGTAAAAATGTAAAAGAAATGGATAAGGAGATGAGTGGTAATGACGGAACTTCAAATAGAGATAGCATTTTTGATGGGGAGAGCGGGAATAGCTTTAGAAGCTTGCCAGAGAGTAATGTCTTATTTGGAAACGGAGGAACAGCAGAAAAAAATGTTGGAATTCTTAAAGGAAAATCCAACAGCAACCAATTTACAAGTAGCGTACAAAACTCAAGAAATAATCAGTCAGTAAAGGACTCCGATAAGAGTTCTTTTTTTGAGCCTGAAAAAAATGTAAACGAATTTAAAAGTTCTGAAAGTGGCAGACCACTTATGAATTTTAATGAAAATATTGTATTAAATACGGATTCTAAATATACTAAAACAGGATTATCTGATATAGAAAAGGTTATAAATGATATTGTACCGGTAAAAGTCGGGAAATTTCGTCAAAAAGCTTATGGTATTTATAAAAATAGAGGCGAGATTATAAGAATAAAGCAGAAAAACGATATCCCTGTAGCTTTACATGAGCTTACTCATCATTTGGATAAGCAATTTAATTTGTCAAGTAATGGAGATTTTGATGATGAATTGTTCCAAATTGCAGTCGCTTCTCCAAATGCGAGCAAAGAAACTCTTAGAGCTGAAGGTGTGGCTGAATTTGGTAGATACTATATGACGGATCCTGAATATGCAGAAAGAATTGCACCAAAGTATTATAATGAGTTTAAAGAAAAACTTAATAGTAATCCTGATATGAAACAAAGTGTTGAAAAACTTCAAGAAATGTTGACTAATTATTTAAATCAGTCTCCACTAAATAGAATATTAAGTCATATAGATTATGGTGATGATTCTGCTAATATTTTTACGAAAGCAAAAGATAGAATACTGGAATTTAAGAAAAGCTTTAGAAAAAATTTCTTTGATGATTTAGATCCATTAAAACAAATCATAAATGATATAACAGATGGTAAGAAATTGCCGGTTGATAAAGATGCTTATGCTAAGTTGAGACTTAATAGAGGAGTGACTGGAAGGGTACAAGTTGCACTCGAATACGGAATAACGAATAATAATGGAGAAAAAATAGGTAAAAGTTTAAAAGAAATAATTGAGCCAATTCAAAATGATATAGATGGCTTTGTAGCTTACATATCTGCATTAAGAGCAAAAGACTTAGAAACTCGAAATATTGAAAGTGGATTTAATTTAAGAGATATTGACGAAATACTTTCTGAATATGGCGAAAATGAAACATTTAATAAGGCTTCTAAGGAATTGTATGAATATCAAAACCAAATACTTGAGAAAACATTAGTAGATAGTGGAATAATAACAAAAGATGCACTAAAAGCATACAATGAAGCTAATCCACATTATGTACCTTTTTATAGAGTAATGGATAAAAATTTTAAGCAAAGTAAAGACAGTATGTCTAAGTCGCCTAAAAAGATAAAAGGCAGTACAAGAGACATAATAAATCCTTTAGAAAGTATTATTAAAAACACATATTCATATTATATGATTTCCGAGAAAAACAATGCATATAAATCTTTGTTTGACCTGGCTAATGAATATGACGGCACTGGGAAATGGTTTGACAAAGTGCCAACAGATATGACAGGTCAAAAGGTTACGGCTAATGATATTAAAGGAATATTAGACAAGCTTGATTTGGATAAAAGTGATGTCGATTATAACGAATTGTTTACAACAATATTCAAACCGTCTAATTACCAAAAAGGTAATATTGTTACTGTAATGGATAAGGGGAAGCCGGTACATTATGAAATAATGGATGAGGGGTTGTACAAGATTTTAGCTCAAGGTAATAAAAGGACTGAGAATTTTATTACCAACATTTTAAGTAGTGGTGCAACAGCTTTAAGAGTGGGTGCAACACATACTTTAGAATTTACACTCAGGAACCCAATAAAGGACACATTTGATGCGTTTACATATTCTAAAAACAACTTTATACCAGTGGTAGATACTATTATAGGCATTTTTAATGTCGCTGGTAAGTCGGATTTATATTATAAATGGCTTGAAAGTGGCGGAAGTGGTTCTTCATATACTAATGCTCAAAGAACTACTTTAAGAAATACTTTAAAAGGAATAATGCCTGAAGTATATAGCCAAAGAAAAATAGATGCTATATTAGACTCAGCACTGCATCCATTAAGGACATATTTAAATCTTATCGGCGAATTATCTAATGTAACAGAGGAAGGAACAAGAGTAGGAGAATTTAGACGAGCATTAAAGAATAATAAAACAGCAGGCGAGAGTGCACTCGAAAGTAGAGATATAACGGTAGACTTTTCAAGAGGTGGCGAATCAACAAAGGAAGCTAACAGATACATAGCTTTTTTAAATGCTAATGTACAGGGTTTAGATAAGATGTTTACGGCATTTAAAGAAAGACCTGTTGCAACTACTATAAAAGGTATTGTGGCTTTTATGTTACCGGCTATGCTAATAGCAGGAGTGACTGAGGAAGATGATAGAGATAAAGTGCCACAATGGGAAAAAGATTCGCATTGGATATTTTTTATAAATGGCACACCTGTAAGAATTCCAAAGCCACAAGGTGTTGGAGGAGCTTTTGCAAACTTAGGGGAGTCCATAATAGATTATATGAGAAAAAAAGATCCTGAAGTATTTAAACATTTTATGTTTGAAACTATGTTGTCATATATGCCTGTAAGCGATTTGCCATCACTTATGCCTAATGCTTTAATGACACCTTTTGAAATTGGAGCAAACAAATCATTTTTCAAAGACAGCAAAATAGTATCTCAGTCAATGGAAAACAGGTCGCCTGAGTATCAATATGACGAATATACAAGCACATTAGCTAAACAAATTGGTAAGGCATTTAAAGTGTCGCCTAAAAAAGTAGATTATTTAATAGGTGGATATTTTGGTAACTTAGGAAAAGATGTTGCTACATTATTGGGATTACCGATTGATATATACGAAAATGTAACGAATGGTAAAAAGCAAACTTATGCAACTACAAATTCTGTATTAAAGAAAATACCACTTATAAAAGGCTTTATTGCAAACGATTATGCAAATCCAACATTAGATAATTTCTATGATAATAAGTCACAGGCTTTAACAGACTATACAGACGCAAAGTTTAAATATTCAGATGGTAAATTAAGCATTGAGGAGGAAAAGGAGTTGGAGTTGTTGAAAAATATCAATTCTATTTATACATCTGCGTATTCAAAAATAAAAGATAAAAATGAGGAAAAGGAAAAAATAGAAAATGGTCCATATACGAATGAGGCTAAAAATGGGAAATTGTTGCTTATCTCTAAAGAAATAGACAACATCGTTAAAAAGGCAAATGAGGATGCGGAGATATTTAGGAAACGAGCAAAATTGCCAACATTAAAAAAATAAATTTGTTGAATAAAGTAGAATATTATGATAGAATAAGCATGAAACAAGACATATAAACGGATGGACGGTTAGCCACTTCTGCAAGGAGGTGGTGGGTTATGGAAATGTTAACTTTAACAATCACCTTTTTAATATTGGTAGTTCTAAAGGAAATAATTTATTACATAACAAAAAAATAACCGCCCCATCGCCAATGGTTTTGCGGTTATTTTTCATAAATAACTAAAAATTGTGGCAACCGTTCATACGGTCTTGTTTCTATATATATTATAGACTATTTGTATTATGTTTGTCAAATAAATATTTTTTTGAAGAAGTAGGGAGTCGAAAGGCTCTCTTTTCTTATATATAAATTTTACGAAAGGAGAAAACAGATGGGATTTACGAAAGTTACTACAAATGTGCAGAATATATCTGCATTGCCGGATAAAGTGAATAATCAAGCTGATTGGCTTAAGGGGAAGTTTGACCAAGCTGGTGTCGATTTGAAAACGGCAATAAATGGATTGATTGATGAATTGGAAGCTCAAACAGCTTCTGGAAATTTAGGGGCAATAAATCCGGATGGGAATAATGAGTCTAATGTTCAGAATGTATTTAATTCATTACATGGTAGGATAGTTACACTTGACAGCAATAAAGAAGGAAATATCAAAAATGCTTTGGAAAAGATTACACCTGTAGATAATGATTTTGTTGCTATCATTGATTCTACAATGCAAAGTACCACTAAAAAAACAACATTTGCCAATATTAAGTTATTTTTTAAAGAATATTTTGATACTTTGTACAATAACTATGTTTTGCCTAAAGCGACAATAAATTCGTTGGGAGGAATTAAACCTGATGGAGATACAACTACTGTTGACGAAAATGGAGTATTAAAAGCAGTTGCGATGGAAGCAGCCGATTATACAGCGAGAAATACTATTGCCACACATAAAGAAACTAATGTAAATAGTGAAGTTGGAGTGCATGGAATAAGATTTTTCAATAATATATTAGCCTATAAGGATGATGAAGAAATATGGCAGAAAATTGGTGATGATACTATAGATTCAAGAGTTTCTTTACTTGAAAAGACTGTTTTTAATGATATTGAAGAAAATGCTTTTCTGATAACATTCGAGAGCCTAACAGGAATAAACTTATCTGCCGGAAGTTATAATGCTACTACTAAAGTAATTGAATGTTGATAGTAACTATGAACATCAGAATTGTCAAAAGGTAACTATAAACATAGGATAAAAATGGTGATTATATGAAACAACCTGAAAACAAAGAACCTTCAGAATTAACTGTAATAACTAAAGCAAAAGATTTAGTGAAACATACTATGATTCTTACAAGTAATACTGATAGATATCCTAAAAAATACAGATTTACCTTAACAGATAGACTACAAAATAAGGTATTATCAATATACGAGTGTTTGCTTGAAGCTAATGAATTAAATCTGAATGTTCCTGAAGAAAGAAGGCAACGACAAGCTCTCCAAACGAGAGTTTTGACATATACAAAAGAACTCCTATACTTTATTGAGTTATCAGTAGAGTTAAAATTGTTAGAGTTAAAAAGTGCTGAATATTGGAGCAAATTAGTTTTTGATATTCGATACATGACTATGGCATGGAGAAAAAAAGATAATTCTCGTTAGCTTATCGTTCAGGGTATATCTTGTTAGCTCGTAATGTCAATTCTTCCGGTGCCCTTAACAACAATAATGCATACAATGGTAACAATGGCGTTCGGCCGCTCTGATGTAACACGAGACCGAGTAGGTTTATCCGAAAGCAGAGTAACATCATCAAAGGAAGCTATATCCTTCCCTTATAGGGTAAATACAAGATTGCTGATGCAAGTGTTTTAGAAATAATACACAAGCTATATACAGCAAGGAGGTTTTATTATTTATGACAGACTTTGAAAAAGTCTATGATTTTG
>CAYZJZ010000005.1:0-3302 GCA_964478905.1 uncultured Eubacteriales bacterium | reverse complement strand
AAACAATTTATTTATGATAATTATGCATCTCAAAAAGGCAAAGGAACACATTTTGGCTTGGATAGAGTTGTATCATTTATGCGAAGCTATTACCGGAAGAGCGGCTTAAATGGGTGGATTTTAAAATGTGATATTACTAAGTATTTCTACAACATTAGACACGATATTCTAAAAAAGCAAGTACGGAAATCTATAGATGACGAAAAGTGCTTGTGGCTAATTGATATGATTATTGATAGTACAGAAGGAGTAGGAATACCTATTGGCAATCAATCCTCTCAATTATTCGCTCTGCTTTATCTTTCCGATTTAGACCATTACATTAAAGAAAAGCTAAAAATTAAGTATTATGGAAGGTATATGGATGATTTTTATTTATTACATCCTGATAAGGAATATTTGAAATATTGTTTATCAGAAATAAAGAAAATTGTCGAGAGTTTAGGTTTAAAACTTAATCCTAAAACTCAAATAATGCCTATATCGCAAGGACTTGATTTTCTCGGATTTCACACGTATTTGACTTCTACAGGAAAAGTAATAAAGAAGATAAGGCGAAGGAGTAAAAGTAATGTAAGGCGAAAATTGAAGAAAATGAAGGGGCTTGTAGAAGACGGAAAAATAACAATAGAAACTCCGGAACAAAGTTATCAAAGTTGGAGAGGTCATGCAAGCCATGGTAATAGCTATCATCTTATAAGGGATATGGATAGATATTATCAAAAGTTATTCAAAAAAAGGAGATGAATATAATGTCGCAAAAATTAAGCGATTTACCTGTCGGTTCCAAAGTAAAGGATACCGACAGTTTATTTTTAAACACACCGATTATATGGAAGATAGCTGATAAAAATCATACAGGTTATCCGAGTAATTCAGTAACTCTTATTACAGAGAGATGTATTGCTATGAGAGCTTTTGATGCAAAAGAGCCCAATAACAGTAATTCAGATAGAAAGTCGTCAGGAAATAACAGATATTCAGTATCTAATATTCGTCAATGGCTTAATAGTGATGCAGAAGCAGGAAAATGGTATGCAGCACAACATAGTGCAGATCAAGCACCAAGTAGCACCAGCTATGTTTCATGTAATGTATATTCAGATGATGCAGGATTTTTAAATGGATTTTCAGGAAATTTTAAGAGGGCTTTATTAGAAACTACTTTGACAGTTGGATTAAATACAGTAACTGATGGTGGAGGAAGTGAAACTGTAACAGATAAAATATTTTTAGCTTCTAATACTGAAGTTGGATTAGCAAATGAAAATAGTATAGTCGAAGGAAGTTTATTCCCTATATTCAGCAATGATGCAAGCAGAATTTCATATTGTACTACGCAAGCAATAGAGGATAGTAATTATGCAAGTGATCCGGCAAATGATACGACAGCTTGGTATTGGTGGCTAAGAACACCATATATGGATAATTCTGGAAGAGCTCGTCATGTCAATTCTTCCGGTGCCCTTGACAGCCATAATGCATACTATGGTAACTATGGCGTTCGGCCGCTTTGTAATCTTCCTTCTTCAATCTTGGTATCTGACACTACTGATTCTGATGGTTGCTACATTTTATCATTTCCAAGAGAAATAAATTTTGATTTATCAACTCCAATTGAAGCTGAAACGATGCCGGAGAGAATTGCGGTTGAATTGGGAGCAAAAATTCCGTTTGGAGCGACTTGGTCGGTTAAAGTATGTAATAATGCTAACGATGCCGAGCCAACTTGGGAAGATTGCACCGCTGAAGTTAAAGCAAATTTAGTTCATGTTTTTACAAACAAGACAAAGACTGCTAATAATTGGGCGATAAATATTAAAGTTGAAATTGATGCTTCAGAACTTGAAGGTGATTGTTATGTTTCAGGAATAGGAGGTAATTGGGAATGAGTATCTTAATAAAGAAAAAAAGTATGAAAGAAAAGCAAGTAGATTTAGCTTTTCAAAAATTACTGCAAAATTTAAATCTTTCTGATGCTGAAGCAATGGAAGTAGCAGATTTATATCCAAAATGGCAAATTGGTAAGAAGTATGAAGTAGGAAAAATAGTTAAATATGGAGTTAATTCAGATAATGAAACACAACTATATACTGTACTTCAGGAACACATTTCTCAAGAAGATTGGAAGCCTGATTCTGCAACATCGTTGTATAAAAAAGTCGGTTTTACCGATTCAGGAATTGCAGTATGGACACAACCTCTTGGAGTAGCAGATGCGTATATGAAAGGCGATATTGTTTCTCACAACAATTCAAATTGGATATCAACTGTGGATAGTAATGTATGGGAACCAGGAGTTTATGGATGGGAAGTGAAAGAATAATGCTTTTGAAAATTTCAAGGGATAAAATACAAAAAATTGATATTATTAATACTGAAGGAATGACAGGCGAAGAAGTTTATAAAAAATATATGCCGGATTTTTTAATAAATCTTGCTCTTTATGACATGTCGACAGGAAAAAATATAACCCATTTGAAAGATGAAGGAATTTCAAGTGGGTATTTATTTTCTGATGAGGGAATTGGTATAAAAAATGATAATGAGATAATATGGACTACAAAAAGCGATAAAAATGTTAGAGATTTTGTTTCAGGAAGCCCAGTTTTGGTCAAAAATGGTGCGAAATTTATTGATTGGGGAAATAAAAAATCCGATTATGTTTCAGGCTCACATATTCGGTCTGCAATCGGTTTTAACGCTGATAAGGTAATCTTATTTAATTCTGATAAAAAAATGGATTTAAACGAATTGTCGGAGACCTTAATTTCCGAAAGTTGCAAATTTGCAATAAATTGTGATGGTGGAGGAAGCTGCCATTTGCAAGAAGGTTCAAAAATATATAAAAAGTCAACTCGTAAAAATGCAAGTTGGCTTTTAATATTTTTAAAACATGAAATTGGATTTATTGATTATTCAGGAATACCGGAGGTAGGAAGGATGAAAAAAGTATTTTTAGGAGTTGGGCATGGAGGAAAAGATCCTGGAGCAGTAGCTAATGGCTTAAGAGAATCAGATATAAATTTGTCTGTAGCTCAATTCTGTAAAGAAGAATTAGAAAAGTACGGCTTAGAGGTAAAAATGAGCAGGTATATTGATGAAGATGATCCATTGGTAGAAGAAATAAGAGAATGTAATGAATATAATCCTGATATTGCTGTAGATATTCATACTAACGCAGGAGGTGGAGATGGGTTTGAAGTTTACCACCATTCCGGAGGGCATAATTCAAAGCGATTGGCAGAATTTATTGAAGCTGAAGCAAGACAATTAAATAATAGCAGAGGGTTAAAAACAAG
>CAYZJZ010000004.1:0-21436 GCA_964478905.1 uncultured Eubacteriales bacterium | reverse complement strand
TAAAAGCTCTAATCAGATGTTGTCTCAAATTTTATAATCCTATAGAAGAAAGGGCGTAAGCCCATACCCGACACAAAGTGTCGGACGCAGAGCGAATATACTCATAGAGTTCCTCTAGGAGTATATGTAGTACCTATAATTTACTACTTGCTTAATTATTATATAAAATATATAATATCCTTATCTTTTTTATCTGATTGGCGGATACGAAAGAAAGGGGTTGTTATTTTGTCAGAGATAAAAGAAAAAATTATGATTTGCTTATCTCCCGATATTGCTAAAAAGTTAAAAGAAGCTTCAATAGAAGATTGCAGGTCTGTTTCAAATATGGTTGAAGTGATTTTAAAAAAATATTTTAAAAATTAAAGAGGATATTTAAAAATTAAATAGTATTATATAAATATATAATAATTAAACAATATCTATAATTATTATATATTAGCGGTAATAATAATATCCGCCAAAAATCAGATATTTTTTTTATCGAAAAACGGTAAGTTAATTTTGCTATTTATAATTTTTTTGCGATTTTTTGTTACTATTCAGACTTAAATAGATAAAAATCACTATTCATCGTAGCGCAGCTGACCTCAGCTGCGAATTTATTTTTACGTCGATGAGGTCATCTACGCTACATGATAAGAGCATTTCGCCTATTTGAGTCTGAATAGTAACGATTTTTTGTAATTGAGAATTTTTATATAATGTGATAGAATAATTTCGGACCGAGAAAGCGAGGATAATATGTATTATATTTTAGTATTAAGCTCTATACTTTGCACGGCTATCCTGTTTTGGATATGTTATAAAAAAACTAATGGGAATGAGGTTATATATGATGAAACTATTTCTCCTATAGTTGAAAAATTAGGAGATAATCAAGTAATTACCACTAGTGTTTTACAACAACTTAATAATTATACTACAAGTGTAGAAAAAAATAAAGAGGAAAATGAAAAAACTAGTTTTTATAATGTAAATAGTGACAAAATTGTTATAAAAAATACTAAAGATTTAAAAGATTGTTCAAGGCTTATTCAAATATGCCATGAGTGTGTTCACAGTATTCAAGATAAGCGAATTTTAAAGTTACATTTTGTTTTTTCTAATATAAATATTTTGTACTTTTTAGGAACTTTTCTTTATTTCTTTTATGATAAGCGAGAAAGTGTGAGATTAACGCTTTTACTTATTCAAATTTTTATATTTGTAATAACTTTTATGTTGAAAGTTATAACCGAAAGTGATGCTACATACCGTGCGCCTAAGGTTGCATATGATTTTTTGAAAGATAAAGTAGATGAAAAGAGCCTTAATGATTTTATTAATAAAGTAGAAGGAGAAATTTATTCTATTACTTCGTTTATGTATTTTTCATTATACATGCAAGGAGCTATTTTATTGATAATAAATCAAATAGGAGCTATTTTAATTTAAGGAGGATTTTTATGAAGAACGTTGATGTGATGATAGAAACTTGTAGAGAGGGAATAGAGTTACCTAGTTACGCTAATGTTGGAGATGCAGGAATGGATGTACGCTCAGCTGTTGATTTAGAGATAAAGCCCGGAGAAACTGTGGCTGTTCCGACAGGACTAAAGGTTGCAATTCCTGTGGGATATGAAATTCAAGTTAGACCGCGTAGTGGTATTTCGCTTAAAACACCTATGAGAGTACCTAATTCGCCGGGAACTATTGACTCTGGATATAGAGATGAGGTTTGCGTTATAATGCATAATTCTTCGATTACGGATGATGGAATTTTTTCTTTGTCTGATAAGGGGAATAGGCAAGGTACATATAAGATTAATAAAGGCGATAGAGTGGCTCAATTTGTACTACAAGAAGTTCCTACGATTAATTGGGTAAAGGTTGAGTCGGTTGAAAATGAGGGAGTAAACCGTGGCGGTGGATTTGGAAGTAGCGGAATAAGTAAATAATTATTAATAAGTTTGTTGAATTGAAAAAGAGAGCCTTAGGCTCTCTTTAATATACACCTTGCAACGTGGATTCCGGTTGCGGCGGCTTGAGCTAAACCTCTTGTTACTCCGGCACCGTCTCCTATTGCAAACATATTCTTGTACTTTGTTTCAAGTTCATTTGTTAATTCAGGTTTTGCACTATAAAATTTTACTTCAACTCCGTATAATAGTGTATCGTAGTTAGCCATACCCGGAGCAATTTTATCTAATGCATAAATCATTTCTATTATATCGTCTAACTGTCTTTTTGGAATTACTAAGCTTAAGTCTCCAGGTGTCGCATTTAATGTCGGATTTACGAAACTTTGACTTAGTCTGTGTTCGTTTGTTCTATTTCCTTTTACTAAATCACCGAATCTTTGAACAAGAATTCCTCCGCCAAGTAAGTTAGAAAGCGATGCAATTCTTTTCCCGTATTGATAAGGGTCATTAAACGGCTTTGTGAAACGACTGCTTACAAGTAACGCAAAGTTTGTATTTTCACTTCTGAGTGCCGGGTCGGAATAGCTGTGACCGTTTACTGTCATAAGTCCGTCTACGTTTTCAGTAACTACATGACCGTAAGGATTCATACAGAAAGTACGTATTTTATCTCCGTGACATTTTGTTCTGTATACTAATTTTGATTCATAAACTGCATTTGTTATGTGCTCAAAAACTTTAGCAGGAATTTCTACACGTACACCAATGTCTACTTGGTTATTAAGTAGTGGAATATCAAGATTTTTACATTGATTAGAGAACCATTCAGCTCCGGCACGTCCAGGCGCAACTACTAAATATGTACAATTTAACGTTTGTCCATCTGAGATTTCTAAATCATATGAACCATCTTCACGAATGTGGATGTTTTTTACGTTACAGTCAGACTCAATTTGAACTTTATTTTCTAAGTAGTCATACATATTTTTTAGTATTTGAAGATTATTTTCTGTTCCTAGATGTTTTACTTTTGCGTGTAGTAAATGTAAGTCGTGTTCTAACGCCATTTTTTCAATTTTTAAAGCTTCCGGAGTACTTGTTGAATAAGTTTCCTCAGTAGCGCCGAATTTCATATTTACTTCATCAACATAGTTGATTAATTCCATAACTTCTTTGTCAGGTAAATACTCATTGAACCAACCACCAAATGCAGTTGTAAAGTTGTATTTTCCGTCAGAGAAATTACCTGCACCGCCAAATCCTTTCATTATACTACAAGCTGGGCAATTTACACATTCTTTAACTTTTCCTTCGATAATAGGGCAAGCACGTTTGTAAATGCTTTTTCCTTGCTCAAGTAGAGCAATATCTAAATTTGACGAATTTTCCGCTAATTCATAAGCGGTCATTATACCGGATATACCGGCACCGATAATTGCAACATCATAATGTTTGTTCATTAATTACACTCTCCTAAATATTTTCATTTTTTAAAATTACATCGTGAGTTCTATAGCTACTTGTTTTAAATTTTATCCGGTGTACACTCACGTGTAGTTAAGTTTGGAACAAGTAAATATTCACTAAAAGTTCTTGATGGTTCACTAAAATAATATGCCATGCAAAATCACTCCTTATTTTCTATTTACACTATATTTTATCTATTGTAGCAGAGTTTGTCAATTTAAAAAAGCATGCAAATAAAAAAATAAGTAAATTCGAATGGCAACAAAAAAATTTCAAGTCCACGACAAACTTCGACAGAATATGACTTCTGTTTTGTGTAAAATTTTGTTGGAAGTGATAAAAATGAAAGAAGAAAAGGTATATTTTTTTCCGCAAAATTATAATAAGAAAGAAAAATTTTTAGGAGTTTTTGATTACAGGGCGATTTTTGTTATTGGTATTTTAGGGAGCTGTGCTTTTTATTTGCTAAAGGCGATTGAAATTAATATAAAAATAAAAGTGTGTATTTTTTTGATATTTACTTTGTTTCCTGCTATTTTTATGTTTGTTGGGATAAATGGCGAAAATATGATGGATATTATGAAATATGCTATTAAGTTTTTTATAAAAGAAAGGGTATATGTGTATAGAAAAACGGAGGATAAAAATGAGAAAATCTATAAAAAGTTGGTTTCCTATAAAAAATATAAGTAATGGAATTATAGAAAACAAAAATGGTGAATTTTTAAAGATACTTGAAATATTACCTATAAATTTTGAGTTGAAGTCTATTGAGGAAAAGGAAACTATTTTGTATTCGTATAAGACTTTTTTGAAAACTTGTAATTTTACAATACAAATTTTAATTAAAAGTAAGAAAAACGATTTAGATGCTCATATTTCTAGTGTTTTAAAAAATATTGAAAGCGAAAATTCTGATACGTTAAAGTTCCTTGGAAATGAATATGTAAAAATGGTAAATGAGAAAACGTTAAAAAATACAATTACGCGTAAGTTTTTTGTTGTTTTCTTTGCTGAGGTAAATGGTAATAAAAAGATTTCAAGAGATATGGCGTGTGAAGATTTAAAAGAGAAAACTTTGAAGATAAAAATTGCGTTGGAAAAGTGCGGAAATGAAGTTGTGGATTTAGCTGAAGATAACTTTTACATAATAAATAATTTATATAAAGAATTAAATAGAAATATTTCGGAAATTCAGGGTATAGGAACTGGTATATATGAAAAATAAAAATATAAAAATAAAAAATTATGAGGAATTAAATAAATTTGGATTTTGTAAAAACGATATGTTGGATTTTATACTTCCGGATGTTATGAATTTTAGTAATCCCAGTTATTTTGAGATGGATAATTTTTTTTACTCCGGTTTAATTATTGTTAATTATCCTAAGGAACAGAGGGTAAATTGGCTTTCCCCGCTTATTTCATTGGATTTTAATGTGGATATGAGTATTTTCTATGAAAAGCTTGAGTCCGGGAAGGTTATTAGAGAGATAACATATCATATAGGAGATATGGGTGGCGCGTTAAAAACTGTAAGCCAAAATCAACAGGACATAGATATAATAAAAAGCTCATATGAAGATGCTAAATACATAAGAAACCAAATTCAAGTAAATAAAGAGGAGTTATATCATTTATGTATGTATTGTATGGTATATGAAAAAGATTTTGAGCAATTAAAAATTAACTTAGAAAGATTAGAGGCGATTTGTGCTTCAATGGGTCTACAAACGAGGAGAGCGATTTTTAGACAAGAACAAGTTTTTTCTTCTATGTTACCTGTATGTAATAACGATAGAGATATTAAAGAAGCTGCTGTTAAAAATGTATTAACTGAATCGCTATCTAGCACATATCCGTTTATTTCCACCGAATTGTATGATGTAGAAGGAATTTTAATAGGTCAAAATTCCCAAAGTAAGTCTCTTATAATAATAGATAGATTTGATAGTTCAAAATATAAAAATGCGAATATGTGTGTACTTGGGACTAGCGGAGCTGGTAAATCGTTTTTTGTTAAATTAATGATTTTAAGGAATAGATATATGGGCATACGGCAATTTGTTGTTGATCCTGATGGAGAATATTCTAAAGTATGTAAAGCGTTAAATGGTTTGTATATAAATGTTAATTCGTTGTCGAGTACATTTATAAATGTTATGGATATTAGGGAATGTGCTTTGGAGGAAAATGGAGGCTATTTGAGTAGTAAATTAAAAAAATTGAAGACGTTTTTTAGTTTGGTATTTGGAGAAATGACAAATGAGGAAGAAGTTTTTTTAGAGGAAAAGTTAATTAATTGTTATTTAAAATTTGGAATAACTTTTGATGATGATACTCTATATAAAGAATGTGAAAAAATAAGTATAAAAAAGCGTTTTAAAAGTGCTGAGGATATGCCGATTTTAGAAGATTTATATTATGAACTTGATAGCGATGATAAAACAAAAAGATTATCTGTTTTATTAAAGCCTTATATTTTTGGAAGTTTGTCTTTTTTAAATAGGCGTACTAATGTTGATTTTAATAATAAATTAATTGTGGCTGATATTCATCAGCTTGAAGAAAGATATATGCCTATTTGTATGTATATAATTGTGGATTTGTTTTGGGATAAAATTTGTGAAAACAGAGCTGAGAAAAAAGTTATATATATGGACGAAATTTGGAGACTTATCGGGAGTACAGGGAATTTATATACTGCTGAGTTTGTGTATAAAATTTTTAAAACCATACGAAAATTTGGTGGAGGAGCTACAGCTATAACTCAAGATGTTGCGGATTTTTTTGATTTTGAGGGTGGAAAATACGGAAGGGCAATTATAAATAATTCAACATTGAAATTTATTTTGCAAGTTGAAGAAGAAGACAGTAAGATATTGAAAGATGTGGTGAATTTATCGACTGAAGAAGAAATAAAAATAAAAACTTTACAAAGAGGAAATGGATTGCTTATTGCCGGAAAAAATCATATTATGGCGAAAATTGAAGCTAATAAAGAAGAATATAAGTTGATTACTACTGATAGAAAAGATATGGAATAGTTAAGATTTGTTTAAAAATGCCGATTTAAATATTCGGAGTAGAATTTTTAAGGAGGCGTAAGAATGCCGAAATCAATAACTTGTCCGTATTGTAATAGAACTATGGGAATGGAAAAGGGCGGTAACACTTTAATATGTCCTTATTGTAAAAATGAATTTCGATATAGAAATAATAAAGTTTATAAGTCTGAGGAAATTGCTCCGGAAATGCTTTGCTATATTGTTTCTGTTTTTGGAAATATTGCTAGACATAGCGAGGAAAATATTGATAAATGTGATCAAGTTGTGGATAGCTTTATAAAAAATGAACAGCTAACGAGACTTCAGTATAAAGATATTCTTAACTTGTACAGTTCTGAGAAAAAAACTTTTTTCGGAATTAGCAAAAATACATACAAGGATAGTATTGTTGCGCTAAAAAAACTTTTAGATATGATATATTCGGATAGATTAATGCAAGAACAAGAAAAGGCTGAGGATAATTTATTTTACTTGTTCTATTCGGTTGCGTCTATTGGTAATTCTATAAATGATGAGCAACAAAAAATATTAGACTTTTATAAAACTACTTTTGAGTATACGGAAGATAGAATAAATGCTTTATTTAAGCCTGAGAAAACGAAAGAAGAAGTAAAAAAGATTGATATAGATGAGACTTTTAATAAAATAAATCAAAAAGTTGTTGGAAATTTTTTAGGGCAAAGTGAGTTTTTAACTAACTTACTTGTTGCGTTTAAAAGACCTTTTGTAATTGAGACTGCTCCTAATCTTTTAAAAAATACTATTTGTGTATTAACTTCTGAAAGCGTATTTGTAAGTTCTATGATTTCAGAAATTGCGAAGTTGATGTTTGAAGAAACTTTAATTCAAGGTAAAGAAGTATTTATTGATTTGAGTTTATATAATGAAGATAGCACATTTGGTCAATTTGTAGCTGAATTGATGAATATACTTAATAGTTCAACAGAAATAATTGTTTTTAAAGATTTTAAAGCCGGAAATAGCAATGTGAGGAAAACAATTGCTGAAATCATAAAAAAAGGGAACTGCGTAATTCCTACTAATAATGGTAATATTGTTGTTAATTCTAATAATAAATATTTTGTTTTAATTTCTTCCGGAAATGTAGAGGAATTTATACCATTTTTCGGTGAAGATGCTTTTGAGAAAGTTATTGATGTATTAACTATTGATGAGTTAAGTGAAGAAGATATATTAAAGATGATTCAAAGCTTGATAAATACGATGGTGTTAAAGGCGAGGGCTGAATTATCAATTCCACTTACATACGATAGGATGTTGATTGATTTTTTAAGAAATGTTTATACCAAAAGAACCGGGTTAAATGGTTTGAATTTATGGATGGATAGAAATATTTATCGTCCTCTTACGGAGTTTAAATTAAAGAGAACTGCGCCTTTGGATACGGAAGTGGTTTTAGGTGCTGTTGAAAATGAGATTGTAATTTTGGTTGAAGATAATTTGATTTCACTTCAAAAATTTAATCATAAAGAAAAGAATATAAATCTTGAAGAAGTAAAGCACAAATTAAATAAAATTATTGGACTTGATTCGGTAAAGGAATATGTATTAAAGCTTGAAGATACTATGACGACAAGAAAGCTTAGAGAGGAAGCCGGATTAAAGACGGCTGCTATTTCTATGAATATGATTTTTTCAGGTAATCCCGGCACTGGTAAAACTACTATTGCGAGATTAGTTTCTGAATTTTTAGCTGCGCTTGGAATTTTATCTAAGGGGCAATTTGTAGAAGTTAGTCGTGGAGATTTAGTTGGTGAGCATCTTGGAGAAACTGCTAAAAAGACGACGGAGAAAGTAAATTCTGCTCTTGGTGGAGTTTTATTTATAGATGAGGCGTATGCTTTAAACCGAGATAAGAATGATAGTTTTGGACTTGAGGCTATTGACACTTTGGTAAAAATGATGGAAGACAATAAAGATAATTTAGTTGTTATTCTTGCCGGATATACCAATGAAATGCAAGAGTTCTTAAAAAGTAATCCCGGACTTAAATCGAGGTTCCCGAATAATATTGAATTTCCTGATTATACACCGGAGGAAATGTATAGAATTGCTAATGAAATTGCTGTGTCTAACCAATATGTAATAGACAATAGTTGTATAGAACCGCTTATAACTTATTTTGAGGGGAAGAATATAAAAGGAAGAAATGATACTGGAAATGGAAGATTGGCTAGAAATATGGTTGAAAAAGCAATTTTAAACCAGTCCAAAAGGATAAATGAAGAAAATGAAACTGATTATGAGTTGCTTAAGTTATCTGATTTTGAGCTTGAGGAAAAGGAAGAATTTGATCTTGAAAGTGAACTAAATAAGGTAATAGGGCTTGAAAATGTAAAAGATTTTTTACGGAAACAATATAATGTATTGAAGGCTCAACAAAAAAGAAAGGAAGCCGGAATTGTTGTTGATACTTCTCAGTCGTTAAATATGATATATACGGGAAATCCCGGAACAGGAAAAACGACGGTTGCCAGAATAACTGCTAATATGTTAAAAGAGATGGGAGTATTAAAGGGTGGACAACTGATTGAAGCTGATAGATCAAAGCTAGTAGCTGAATATGTTGGACAAACTGCGATAAAGACTACCGAAGTTTTTAAAGATGCATTGGGCGGAGTTTTGTTTATAGATGAGGCATATGCTTTGGCGTCTGATGGAGATAGTTTTGGACGTGAGGCAATAGATACTTTAGTAAAACTTGTTGAAGATTATAAAGGAGAAATTGTTGTTATTCTTGCTGGTTATAAAAAAGAAATGAAAGAATTTTTGAATGCTAATTCAGGGCTTGAATCGAGATTCCCTATTTCTATTGATTTCCCTGACTATTCTGCTGAGGAATTATTTGATATATTTAATCTTATGATTGTTTCTAAAGGTTTTGTTTTGGATAATGATGCAAAAGGGATAGCGTTTGAAAAGATTAAGGATATGCATAAAAACGCAACTGCATCATCCGGTAACGGAAGAATGGTTAGGAACTTTGTTGATGAGATATTGAGAAATCAAAGTGATAGAATTGTTAAAAATGATGTCACGACAGAAGAAATAAATAAAGTTTTAATTGAGGATTTAGGTGAAATTGAAGAACTGGAGAAAAAGGAATTTAATTATGAAGAAGAGTTTGATAAGATTGTCGGACTTGAAACTGTGAAAAACTATATTCGAGCTTTGGCTGCGAGAATAAAAGTAATGCAAGAGAGAAAAAAAGCCGGACTTATTGTTAATAATACTCAAACGCTTCATATGATATTTACAGGTAATCCCGGGACAGGAAAAACTATGATGGCTAGAGCTGTTGCGAATTTATTATATAATTTAGGGATAATAAAACAAAGTAAGGTTGTTGAAACTGATAGAGCCGGTATGGTTGCCGGGTACGTTGGGCAAACTGCGATAAAGACTACTGAAAAAGTTAAAGAAGCTTTGGGTGGAGTTTTGTTTGTTGATGAAGCATATACATTGTCTCAAGGTGGACAAAATGATTTTGGCAAAGAGTCTATTGATACACTATTAAAATTGATGGATGATAATAGGGATAATTTAGTTGTAATTCTTGCTGGATATACGAAGGAAATGCAAGACTTTTTAGATATAAATCCAGGTCTTAAGTCACGTTTCCCGAATGTTGTTGAGTTTCAGGATTATAACTTGGAGGAGCTTGTTGAAATTGGTACTAAAATGTTTGAAAGTAACGGATATAAACTTTCGAATGATGCTGTTAATAAGTTAATTGAGGTTCTTGATAATGCTCGTGGGAATTATAAATTTGGTAATGGAAGATATGTTAGAAATATATTTGAAAGAGCTGTAAGTAACCAAGCTGTTAGAATTTCACAAAGTGCAGAATTTACTCAAGAGATATTAACTTATATAGAAGCTCAAGATATAGAACAGATGTAATCAATAATTTCCATTGACTCGAAATTTTGAAAATAGTAATATAAATTTGAGGATGTGATTTTATGCGAAAAATTATTTGCAGTTTTTTAATTGTAATGCTAATGTTTACATATTCGTTTGCCGGAGTTGTAGAAGATTCGGCTGATGTGTTGGTAAAAATGAAACTATTAAATGGTTATCCTGATGGGACACTACAACTTGAGAATAATATTACAAGAGCAGAGTTTTGTTCTATAATAATAAGAATGATAGGAAAAAATCAAGCTCCTGAAAAGAGTAGATTTTCTGATGTTGCGGAAAATCATTGGGCATATGGTGTTATAAATAGAGCGGCTGAATTAGGTTTCTTAAAGGGATATGAAGATGGTACTTTTAGACCGTCTAATAATATTACTTATGCTGAATGTTGTTCGATATTGGTAAATTTACTTGGATATAGCGATGAAATAGAGGGAGCTTGGCCTACTAACGTGATGAATAAGGCTCATGATTTAAAGCTAAATGTTGAGTTAGAAAATATGGAGTCTTCTCATCTTATGACAAGAGGAGAAGTAAGTGTTATGTTAGTAAATAGTATGAATGTAAAAATAAAAGGTGAGAAATAATGAATAGATCTGAGTTTGATGAAATACAAGCTAATTTGATAAAAAAGTCATTAGATCAAAATGAAAGAGAAGTTATTATACCGCCGGAGAGAAGAAAGGGCGACGATGGAATTTTAAAGTTTATAAATTTGATGAGCTTTTGGCTGTGGGGAGCTTTGTTTATAGTTTTGGCCATAATAACTAAAGCCGGTCGAAGTGTGGCATATATTAATAAAAACCAATTGCTTTGGCTACCTATTGAATTTTGGAGAGCGAATTTACTAAAAATTTCTTTGGTAGTTACCATTGTTTGTATATGTGTTTGTACTATGAGCATTATTTTGAATTTTGCAAGACATAGAAGAAAAACGGATAGAATTAAAAGAAGTTTGATTTTATGCGAACTTATTGCGTTTATTTTTGGAATTTTTCTTATATTGAAACTTTACTAAGAGATGAGATTTAATGTCACTTAAATTTTTCTTCAAAGATAATTCCTGGTGGCAAAAAATAAAATTCGGGGAGGATACTGAATGTATCTTCCCCGAAAAGTTTTAAAAAGTTAATTTAAGAATTTTTGTTTTGTAGTGTCGATTTTGTTTTGAGCTACTGTTTCTGTTTTATACCAACCTTTTTCGCTCATAAGATTATAAATCTTATTTTGAATGTCTAAGGTTTCATTTAAAGCGTCTTTAAATGCTGAATGTACTTCTGCGGTAGAAGATTCAATAGCACCATGCATATAAAGGTCAGATACGCCTTTTATTACTAATAATTGTTCTTCTATTAAGTTTCTGTCTTCCATAATAACCTCCTATAATAAGTTTAAAAATTTGTTGTAAAGCTCATTGTGCTTTGTTTGGAGTTGTTCCATATATGTTGAGAGTGTTGGGTCTTGAAGTTGAACGGAAGCTTTTTGACTACTTGTTTCCATAAATTTTTCGTGACCTAACGCATCTTCTACATATAAAAGTTCTTTATCTGTCATTATTATCACCTCTTATTAGGATTATTTCCAAAAGGACTAAATATATACAAAAATAATTGGAAAAAGGTGAATAAAAAATCTATGGCTTTGCAACTTCTATGGAGATGTCGGATAAGTCTATGTTATTTGTAAGAAGTCTACTTCTTACAGTTTCTAACGCTAATTCAGGTATGTTGTTTTCTTCACTTAGATGCGCAAGAATAAATTTCTTTGTGCCTTTTTTTATTAAGTATTCAACAGCTTCAGCTGAAAGCGCATTGGATAAGTGACCGAAGTTACCTATTACCCGCTCTTTTAAGAAATATGGATAATTTCCTGAACGTAACATAGCAACATCGTGATTAGCTTCAAGCAGTATGGAGTCACTGGCTTCAAAGTTATATAATAAGTCTTTTGTTAAATGTCCCATATCTGTTGCTACTGTAACTTTATTTTTACCGCTGGTCATACTAAAGCCACAAGGGTCTATTGCATCGTGAGGAATGGAAAATGGATTAATACAGATGTCCCCGATTTTAAAACTTGTTCCGACAGAGAAAGTATGTTTTAATTTATCCGGTATTTCTAATGAAACCAAAGTTCCCCAAGTTTTTTCACTTGCAAACACAGGAACATTAAACTTTTTTGAGAATACGCGTATTCCTTTTGTATGATCTGAATGTTCATGTGTGATTAAAATAGCCTGAATTTCTTCAGGCTGTATATTATCTTTTATTAATCGCTCAGTAAGGCGTTTTGAACTAATTCCTATATCGACCAGTAGTTTAGTTGTATCAGAAAAGACATAAGTACAATTCCCTTTACTACTACTAAAGAGGGAGCATATATCTAACATAATTAATCATCAACTCTTTCGATTTTGGCACCTAGTGCTCTAAATTTTTCTTCGATGTTTTCGTAACCTCTATCGATATATTCAATTTTTGAAATATCAGTAGTACCTTCAGCAGCAAGCCCGGCAATAACCATGGCTGCTCCGGCTCTAAGATCTGTACAAGATACAGGAGCACCGTTTAGATTTTTTACTCCGTTTATTAGTGCTGAGCGTCCTTCAGTACGAATTATAGCGCCAAATTTCCTTAATTCATCAACATATTGAAATCTATTATCCCAAATGGATTCAGTTAAAATGCTCATTCCCTCAGCAAGAGAGAGTAATACTGCCATTTGTGGATGCATATCTGTTGGAAATCCAGGATATGGCATTGTCTTTAAGTTGACATGTTTCGGACGTTTGTCACATTTTACATGAACTGCATCGCCTAATTCATCCACTGTAATTCCCATTTCAACAAGTTTTGCCGAAATTGAGTCTAAATGTTTTGGAATACAATTTTTTATTGTAACATCGCCATTTGTTGCAGCAGCAGCAATCATAAAAGTACCGGCCTCAATTTGATCCGGAATAATTGAATAAGTAGCGTTTCCCGGAAGAGAAGATACACCTACAATTTTTATTGTATCAGTTCCTGCACCTTTTATATTAGCACCCATAGTATTTAAGAAGTTAGCTAAATCAACTATATGAGGCTCTTTAGCGGCATTTTCAATGATTGTAGTACCTTCGGCTAAAACTGCTGCCAAAATCATATTTATTGTAGCTCCGACACTTACGATATCAAGATAAATAGAGGTTCCGGTTAGTTTTTTAGCAGAGGCACGAATAATACCTTGATTTGTATTTATTGTAGCACCTAATGCTTCAAAACCTTTTATATGTTGATCAATTGGACGTGCTCCGAAATTACATCCACCCGGTAACGGAACTTCAGCTGATTTATATTTACCGAGCAATGCACCTATTAGATAGTATGATGCACGCATTTTACTACAAAGTTCCAAGTCACATTTCGTAGAAGAAACCTTATTGTTTTTTATTAAAATTTGCCCTGGTTCTTCTTCAATGACAGTTACTCCAAGCTTTTTTAAAACATCAATATATTTTTTTACGTCACTGATGTTTGGTAAATTTTCAATTCTGCACCAACCGTCAACTAATAATGCAGCAGGTATAATACAAATCGCTGCATTTTTTGCACCGCAAATAGTAACTTCTCCTTTAAGTGGCTTCCCGCCTGAAATCCTTAGTTTTTCCACAGTATTAACCTCACTCTTCACTTTTAATAGAATCTCTTTCGTTCATATTAACTGATATAACGCCTGGTAAAGCATATATTTCGCTAATTACAGAAGTAGGATTAATTGACATTCTCATTGATATTTTAAAAAACATAGAAGAAACATCATTTTCAAGAGATTTAAATGAAATATTACTTACTTCTATTGAATTAGAAAAAAGCTTTTTTTCAATTTCAACAGCAACATCCGGATTATTTGCGGTAATTGCTAAAGAAAGTTGTCTGGTATCATAAATTTTTGCCCAATTTTTTATATGAGACAAAATTATGAAAATAGCAACGGTACAAAGTGTAGCACCTAAATAAAATCCTATTCCGGTCGCAATACCTATACAAGCTACTGCCCAGAGACTTGCAGCAGTAGTTAATCCTTTTACTGATGAACCATTACGAATAATTGTTCCCGCTCCTAGAAAACCTATACCGCTAATTACTTGTGCGCCAAGTCTGTTAACGTCCATATTGGGAGAAAATTGTTGGTAAGTGTTGTATGTAAATTCCGAAGTTAGCATAACCAAACAAGCGCCAACACATACTAATATGTGTGTGCGAAGTCCGGCAGGACGGTGGGCGTGTTCACGCTCCATTCCTATTAAAGCACCAAAACACGTTGCGAGCAAAAGTCTTAAAATGACTTGAGCTGCTTCTGAGTTTAATATAGCATACAGAAATAATGTTACTTCGTCCATATTTTATCTCCTAACTAGCAGAACTTTTTACTTCTGCTTGTATATTGTTTGACAAATCATTCATATTTATTTTTCTTGTATGAGCTGTATGGCTCCATTCTTTTTTATCAGAGTGTAACATACCCACTATTGTGATAGGAACCCATGTTAAATTATAAATCGGATAAACGATATAGGCGAATAGTACCTTTAAACTAAAGCGTCTTTCAGACATTATAATTAGAGGACTGTATAAAAATTGTGCTACCAAAAATACCATCCAAATGTAATTTGGAATAATATAATTCATTTGGAACACTCCGCCTTGTGGGTAGAAGAATTGCATGTATGTGAGTACAGTTATAACTCCGTAAACAACGATTCTAAGTGGTTGAAGCAAGTATGTTGCACAGTCAAACGCTACTAAATTTTTTTCTTTAATTGCTTTGTGTAAAAGTTGGAAGAAAAATCTTCCTGTGCAGTCGGCGAAACCTTGTGACCAACGAATTCTTTGATGCCAAGATTGTTTTAATGTAAGCGGTTTTTCGTCATAAACAATAGCATCGTGAGCCCAACCTACATAAATTCCACGAAGGGCTAATTTCATTGTAAATTCTAAGTCTTCTGTAAGACAAGTAGCTCCCCAACCCATTTCACGAATTAATTCAGAGTCTACACAAAATCCCGTTCCACAAAGGCTAGAGGACATATTTAAGTAAGAACGAGGTAATTGGTAAAGTCTGTTTGAAGTCCAAAACGCAATAGAATAAGAAGCTGAAATCCAAGAATCAAAAGGATTTTTACTGTCTATATATCCTTGAACTACTCTATATCCTTCAAGCATACGTTTATTCATTTCCATAAGGAAATTTGCATCAACTAGGTTATCAGCATCAAAAATGCAAAATGCATCATAATGTTTTTCCATTTTGAAAATTTTATTAAATGCCCATTCTAATGCAAAACCTTTTCCTTTTTCCACTTTATTAAATCTTCTTAAAACAATTGCACCATGTTCTTCAGCGATATCTGCTGTATTATCAGTGCAATTATCAGCAACAACAAAAATATCATATAATTCATTTGGATATTTAATATTTTTTAAGCTGTCAACTAATTCACTTATAACAATTTCTTCGTTATGAGCAGCAACTACCATAGCAAATTTTTTTGTCGGTTTAAAGTCGGAAGCAGGCTTTTCTTTACGCTTTATCCAACCTACTACTGAAATTGCAAAAAAATACACGGCTAGTATTAAAATTCCGAGTTGAAGTAACATACTAAAAAAATATAATAATCCTTCTTTAACAACTATCATTAAAAAACACCCTTTCGAGAGAACTATCACCAAGTTATAATAACTTTTTTTTGTTAAGTTGTCAATATTAACGAATATGCCCCATATTATCTTTGGCTAAACAATGAAGCGTAGTATCAAATTTATTTGTGTACTGTTTAGTAGTATGCGAGATGTTGCAAATTTGCGTAATTATGATAAAATATAGTAGAAATTTTATTAAAGGGGAGTAATTATGACAAAAATTGCAGTTGTTTCTTTGGGGTGTAATAAAAATTTAGTAGATTCTGAAATGATTTTGGGGTTACTTGTTAAAAGAGGCTATGAAATTGTTTCTGATGAAACTCTTGCAGATATAATAATTATTAATACTTGTGCGTTTATTCACGATGCTAAACAGGAGTCGATAGATAAGATTATAGAGATGGGTGAATTGAAAAATAGTAATTGTAAAGGAATTATTGTTACAGGATGTCTTGCGACTAGGTATGAAAAGGAAATTAAGGAATCTTTGCCTGAAGTTGATTGTGTTGCTAAGATTAATGATTATGACGAAATTATAAATTTTATAGATAAGAAAATGGCAGATAGCTCTATAAATGAAGATATAAGAAGAATTAAGTTTGGAGAGAGAATTAGAGCGACAGCACCTTATTCTGCGTATGTTAAAATTGCCGATGGATGTGATAATCATTGTACTTATTGTGTAATTCCTTCTATTCGTGGTGGGCATATAAGTCGTAGTATGGAAGATATTGAAGAGGAAGTAAAAAGCTTAGTACAAGATGGAGTGACTGAGATAATTTTGACTGCACAAGATACTACTTATTACGGTTTGGATAATTACGGAGAAAGAAAGCTTGCGAGCCTTATTAAAAAGCTTACTAAAATTGATGGGATACATTGGATTAGGTTCCAATATTCTTATCCGGAGGGAATTACTGATGAATTACTAAAAGTGGTAAAAGAAAATGAAAAAGTTTGTAAGTATTTTGATATTCCGCTTCAACATTGTAACGATGAAATCCTAAAATTAATGGGAAGAAAAACTAATAAAGAGGAAATAATGGCTTTAATAAAAAAGATAAGGGATGAAATACCTGATGCGGTAATTAGAACTTCTTTAATTGTAGGTTTTCCAACTGAAATGGACGATCAATTTAATGAATTAAATGAGTTTATTAAAGATGTTAAATTAGATAGAGTAGGAGTATTTACTTACTCTAAAGAAGAAGGAACTCCGGCTGCTAAGTTAAAAGGACAAATTTCTGCAAAGATAAAAAAGAATCGTCAAAGTATAATTATGGAAAATCAGCAAAAGATATCTTTAAATAAAAATAAAGAAAAAATAGGTAAAGAATTTGAGGTTTTAATAGAAGGCGTTTTAGAGTCTGGAACATTCTTTGGAAGGACTTATCAAGATGCACCTGAGGTTGATGGACTAGCTTTTATAGAGTCGGAACGTGAATTGGTACTTGGAGAATATTATATGGTTAGAGTAATAGAAGCTAAGGAATATGATGTTATATGTGAGCTTATTTAAGAGGTGAAAATTTTTGGAAATAAAAGTTAAAGGAATAAGTGTAAATTACATAGATGAGGGAACCGGTACTCCGATTTTATTTCTTCAAGGTTGGGGAACTAATATTGATTTGTATAAAAAGCTTACGGATAAAGTTTCAACGTTAGGTAGAATTATAGCGCTTGATTTACCTGGGTTTGGTAAAACTAATGAACCGGATACTGCTTGGAATGTTAGTGAATACGCTAGTTTTGTTGAGGAATTTATTAAGACATTAGGACTTAAAAGTGTAATTTTGATGGGACATTCTTTTGGCGGAAGAATTATTATTAAGCTTATGTCTAATAAGAGTAACGAATTTAAGGTTGAAAAGATAGTTTTACTGGATAGTGCGGGAATAAAGCCTAAAAAGACTTTAAAACAACAATTAAAGCAAAAATGGTTTAAGATATGTAAAAAGGTGGCAAACTCTAAAGTAGTTAGAAAAATAAAACCTGGAATGGTTGAAAAGTTACAAAGTAAACATGGCTCAATGGATTATAGGAAGGCTTCACCGTTAATGCGTCAAGTTATGGTAAAGGCTATAAATGAGGATTTAACAGGATTACTTCATAATGTAAATGTGCCGACGCTTCTTATATGGGGAGAGCTTGATACGGCAACTCCGCTAAACGATGCTAAGATTATGGAGAAACTTATACCGGATGCGGGATTGGTTGTCTTGAAAAATACCGGGCATTATTCTTTTTTAGAAGATTTTTATACATTTAGTAGGGTTATTGAGTCTTTTTTGGGAGGAAAATAAATGATTATTGCGATAAGCCTTTTGTTATTGATGTTTTTTGCTAATATAAGTTTAACGATGCTTTATTATATTCATATGTATCAACTTAATTCTTACCAAAATTTATCTCATATAAATTGGATTAAGTCTAAGTTCCTAAAGGATATAATTTTTAGGAATTGTTGGCTTGTTATTCCTGTTGTGATAAGCTTTTCAGATAATCTGGTTTTGTTTATAACCGGTACGATAATAAGTTATGTTTTAACTTTTACAGTGAATAGAAAGAAGGTTTTAAAGAAGCCACTTGTTTATACAGGAAGGGTTACAAGGCTTATTATAACTTTAGGATTACTTAATTTTATTGTGTGTATTTTATCTATACGATTTTTTAATGTTTGGCAAATAGCATTGTTATTAGCTGTTTGGACTATAATGTTACCGTTTTTGGTTATGGTAGCAGGATTTATTAATGCTCCGATAGAAAAATCTATTAATAATAAGTTCATAAAAGAAGCGAAAAATATAATAAAAGATATGCCACGTCTTACGGTTATAGGTATAACCGGAAGTTATGGAAAAACAAGCACGAAATATTTTTTGAATAAGATTTTGTCTATAAAATATAATGTATTAATGACACCCGGAAATTACAATACAACTTTGGGCGTTGTGAGGACTATTCGTGAAAAATTAAATGCTACACACGAAATATTTTTGTGTGAAATGGGTGCAAGACATGTAAACGACATAAAGGAAATTTGTGATTTGGTAAATCCGAAATATGGTATAATTTCTTCTATCGGGCCTCAACATTTAGAAACTTTTTTTAGTATTGAAAATGTTATAAAGACTAAGTTTGAATTAGCTGATGCAATTCCTGAAGATGGAGCTGTTTTCTTAAATTACAGTAATGAATATATTAGAAATAATAAAGTTGATAAAAATATTGTAACGTATGGGTTTAATGATGAGGAATATGTTGCGTATGATATAAGGGTAAATGCTAAAGGCAGTGTTTTTACGGTTAAGTCTAAAAACGGAGAATGTGAAACTTTTAGAACAAAATTAATTGGACGTCATAATGTTGAAAATATCTTAGGGGCAATTGCGATTGGAAATAAGCTTGGAATTCCTTTTAGTGATATGGTGTATGCGATTAGGTCTTTAGACCCTGTTCCTCATAGGTTAGAGCTAGTAAAGGGAAATAATGCTATGTTGATTGATGATGCATATAATTCTAATCCGGTTGGAGCAAAAGCTGCACTTGATACTTTAAGTTGCTTTGAAGGTACAAAGATTTTAATTACTCCTGGTATGATAGAACTTGGGGAACGTCAGTATGACTGTAATAAAGAGTTTGGAAAACAAGCGACCGGTGTTTGTGATTATATAGTTTTGGTTGGAAAAGACCAGACTAAACCGATAAGGGATGGAATTGAGGAATGTGGATTTGATGAGAAAAAGTTATTTGTTGCCGACAGCTTTAATGAAGGAATAAAGTGGATTTCTGAGTTAAAGTGTGATAAAGAGAAGTTTGTATTGATAGAAAATGACTTGCCGGATAATTATTAGTTGGGAGGAATTTATATGAAAATTAAAGTTGGAGTTTTTTTTGGTGGGAAAAGCGTGGAACACGAAATTTCTATAATTAGTGCGGTTCAGGCTATGTTGTCGTTGGATAATGAAAAGTACGATGTAATTCCTATATATATGACTAAGGATGGTAAGTTTTATACTGGAGAAGAATTAAAAAATATAGAGAATTATAAGGATATAACAGCTTTAGTTGAAAAGTCTCAAAGAATAGTGCTTCAAAATATTGATGGCAAGGTACAACTTCTTTCTTATCCATTTAAAAAGTTTGGTAAAAATGAAGTTGACTATATAGATGTTGCGTTGCCTGTTGTTCATGGTACTAATGTTGAGGACGGAAATTTACAAGGGTATTTACATATGCTTGATGTACCGTATTGTGGATGTGATGTTATATCTTCTGCTGTTGGAATGGATAAATTTGCTCAAAAGGCGATTATGGCATCAAATGGAATTCCTGTATTGCCGGCTAAGTGTTTTGATATGAAGAAATACAATAAAGAAAGTAAACAGATAATTGCTGATATTGAGAAGGATATAAAATATCCTATGATTGTTAAACCTGTTAATTTAGGCTCTAGTGTTGGCATAAGAAAGGTAAAAAATAGAGAAGAATTAGAAGATGCAATCGACTATGGATTTGAGTTTTCTATGAGAGTTTTGGTTGAGCACGCAGTAGAAAATTTAAGAGAAATTAATTGTTCAGTTCTTGGAGATTTTGAAAATGCAAGGCCATCTGTTTGTGAAGAACCTGTAAATGCTGATGAAATTCTAAGCTATCAAGATAAGTATTTAAGTGGCGAAAAAGGTGGCTCTAAGGGAATGAGCAGTACTAAAAGAAAGCTCCCCGCAGATATTCCGGAAGAAGTTTCAGAAAAAATAAGAAAGTATGCGGTAGATACTTTTAAGGCTTTAGGATGTAATGGTGTAGTTAGAATTGATTTTTTAATGAATGATGAAAGCAAAGAAGTTTGGGTAAATGAAATAAATACAATTCCTGGTTCATTGGCGTTTTATTTATGGGAAGCAACCGGACTAAAATATAAAGATATGTTAGATGAGGTAATTAATTTAGGATTAAAGAGAAAAAGAGAAGAAGCCAGTGTGACTTATTCGTTTGACACAAATGTTTTAGCAGGTGTAAAGCTTGGTGGAAGTAAAGGGAAATTATAAAAAAAGACTATTGACAAGTAAGTAAACTTTGAATATAATAAGTATAGAAGTTATCTCTTGATTCATTTAAGAACCAAAAAAATCCGAGTGGTGTCTCACTCGGATTTTTGCTTTACACGTTTTTTACCAAATTTAATATTAGATAAATTATGTATAAAGCCAGAATCATGTTCTCTTGATCCATTCTTATCACCTCCTCTTAAAAAGATTTGGTTACAAGAACCTAGGAATATATTACCACAAGTTGCTAAAAATTACAATTAAAAGATTTCGTCATAATTCGACAGTTAGAGTGGTTAAATCTTAATAGTAATGGAGGTGACAAG
>CAYZJZ010000003.1:0-23547 GCA_964478905.1 uncultured Eubacteriales bacterium | reverse complement strand
TGCACATGCAGGTTACGAAATATCCTTGATTAACGGCATAGGCGGGAATTTTTTTGCCAAACAGTAAATCTTTTTTTGAAGATAAATTAATAATTTTGTATATACATCACATAAAATAATGTGATAAAATAGTTATGCAAAATTATTTGCGGAGGTGGAGTAATATGGAATTGATTTTTTTACTAATATCAGCACATATTTTTGGGGATTATGTTTTCCAAAATGAATATATTGCGACTACAAAGGGTAAAAGCTATTACCATTTATTTGTGCATTGTATGATATACACATTTTGTTTTTGGTGTGTATTTTTTTTCTTTAATAAAGTTGAACTGGCTTTACTACTTTTTGTTTTTATTTCACATTTTTTGATAGATTTCTTAAAGTGTAAAACAACCACTAAAAATCCTGAAAAAGCAGGAACATATTATGTTATTGACCAAGTGTTGCATTATGTTGTGATACTTATTCTAATATATTTATTGAGCTAAAATACAAAAAATATCGTATGTATAAAAGGTGAGAATATGGAATTTAATGATTTAATAAAAAATGTTTCGATTCGTAAATTTTTCGGAGTTGAAAACGAGAATGAAATTGCGAGTGAAACCTTGCAACTTATTAATTTGCTTGAACATTGTAAGTTTTCTAAAGGGGAAGATATAGTTATTTACGGAGCTGATGCGGAAGACGGTATGTATATAATTATAAGTGGAAATGCTACTGTTTTTAGTCAAAATGGCAAAGTTATAGGAAAAATGCAAAGTGGCGGGTTTGTTGGAGAAATGGCACTTATTTCCGGTAAAAAACGTGGAGCGACTGTGAGAGCTGATAATGAACTTGAAGCTGTAAGGATTTCAAGAACTTTGTTTAATGAAGTTGTGAAGAAAAATCCCGAGTGTTATGCAGTTTTTATGGAGACTTTGTATGCTAATTTAACCGGTGTTATTTCCGAACAACAGAGAGTTAAAGCTGAGCTTGATGTGGCAAGTAAGATTCAAGAAAGTTCTTTACCTAAGAAATTTGATGGCTTTGGAATTGAGGTATGTGCTTTAATGAACCCGGCAAAAACAGTAAGTGGTGACTTTTATGATATATTTAAGATAGATAATTCACATATTTGTTTAATTATTGCTGATGTTTCCGGTAAGGGGATATCTGCTTCGTTGTTTATGCTTATGGCGAAAATGGTAATTAAGAATTATGCAAAGTTAAATATTCCTATAAGTGAGGTTTTAGAACGAGCTAATAATGAATTGTGTGAAAATAATGATGCGAATATGTTTGTTACTGTGTTTATTGGAGTTTTTAACATTGAAACCGGAGAATTTAGATATGCTAATGCCGGTCATAATTTGCCTGTTGTTTTAAAACATAATCAAAATGCTGAGTTTATAAAGGCGTACCCTGGTTTTGTATTGGCTGGTATGGAGAATATGAACTACAAAGAATTTACTATTACTTTGGATAAAAATGATGCGATATATATGTATACAGATGGAGTAACTGAAGCACAAAATGTAAACGATGAGCTATTTTCAGATGAACGGCTTATAAAGTTGTTTAATGAAAAAGATTATAACGAAATGAGCGTTAAAGAGGTCCTAGAAGATGTGCGAAAAGAAATTAGTAATTTTTGCATTGATGCTGAGCAGTCTGATGATATTACAATGCTTATGTTTAGAAGAAGCTAAAGGAGGGAAATATGCCTGATTTAATCATTGATGCTGAAAGAGAAAATTTAGATAAAGTACTTGAATTTATAAATACTGAACTTTTTAAATTTGGGTGCGAAGAAGATATAATGACGAAAATTGATATAGCTGTTGAAGAAATTTTTGTTAATATTTCTAGTTACGCATATGAAGAAAAAGGTGATGTAGAAGTAAGTTGCAAGGTTTATCCGGATAATTTAACAGTAGAAATAGAACTTAAAGATTCCGGAATACCATATAATCCGTTAGAAAGAGAAAATCCGGATGTTGATATGCCGATTGAAAAAAGAGGTATTGGCGGATTGGGAATTTTTATGACTAAGAGACTTATGGATGATGTTAGATATAAATTTGAGAATGGTAAAAATATTTTGATAATTTGTAAAAAAATTAACAAGGAGGAAGAGGTAAGATGAAGAAGTGGATTTTTGCAATGGTTTTTACTGCCGGTATAGTAGGAAGTTCTTTTGCTATGCCTACTGAGGCAATAAGTGACGAGGGATTTATTACAAGAGAAGAATTTTTTGCTATGTTGGGAGCTACAAAAGAAATAACTTTAGATGCTGAGTTAAACTGTGTTTTTGAAGATGAAGAAGATATTGATTCTCAATATAAAAAATATGTTTATTCTTTAGTTAATGATAAAGTTATAAGCGGTTCTGTTATTGATGGGAAAACCTATTTAGAGCCTAAAAGAGAAATTACAAGAATGGAGACTGCTGTTACATTATCTAAGTTTTTGGGAATATATTCTACAGCACCTTTAGAGATGAAGGATAAAAATGTTCCGAGTTGGGCGAATGAATATGTTTCGACAGCTGTTAATTTTGGATTGATGGACTTAGATGAAAGTGGGTATTTTAACGCGAAGGATAATTTACTAAAATATGATGCTAAGAGGATTATTGAAGAGTTGGATGATAAAGGATATTTTGAAGAGAAAAATATTGAAGTTTATGCCGGAAATGGTATGTCTTCTTTAGTTGACGGTAAATTAGAAGAATCCAGCTTTTTTGCTCCTACCGGTCTTGTAAAGTATAGAAAAGCTATTTATGTAGCGGATACTAAAAATAATGCTATAAGAAAAATAAAAGATGATGAAGTTACTACTGTTGCGGGCGATTATAGTGCCAGAGATGAATTTGATGTTGTTTTAGGAAGTTTTGCTGATGGAAATAAAGCTAAGTTTGATTCCCCATCTTTTCTTGCTACACCTAAGAATGGTATTTTAATATCAGATACAAATAATAATTTAATAAGGTATTTTTCCGGAAGTAAGGTTTCTACATATGCCGGTAATATTAGTGGCGGATATAAGGATGGTAAAAGAAGTAAGGCTTTATTTAGTAATCCTACCGGAATTGTTGCAACGGATAGAGGCGTTATTTATGTTGCTGATACAGGAAATAATGTTATAAGAAAAATAGATAGAAATGACAATGTTACTACATATGCAGGGGTTGTGACGAAAGAAGGCGGATATAAAGACGGAAAAGCTAGTGAGGCTATGTTTAACAGGCCTATGGGACTTTTCTTAAAAGACGGTGCTTTATATGTGGCTGACTGCGGAAATCAGAGAATAAGAAAAATTGAGAATGGAAATGTTACTACTGTTGCCGGTGGCGGAGATGAATGCTATGATGATTCTACTGAGATAATAGGAGATTACATAGACGGAGACGTAAAAAATGCAAGATTTAATTTTCCGCAAAATGTAATCTTAGACGATGACGGCAACATATATGTCGCTGATACAGGTAATTTTGCTGTTAGAAAAATTGATAAAGACGGTTTTGTTTACACGATACTTGGATTATCTGAAAATGAGGATGTTGAGATTATAAGCCCTGTCGGACTTATGATCGAAGAAAATAAGTTGTATGTTACAGATACAGTTAAGAATAATATTATTACTGTTGATATTGGGGAGGAGAAGTAGGTATGAAACTAAAAGTTTTTACGTTGGTTATGGCTATTATGGTTATGCTTACAAATTTTTCTTTTGCTGCTGAGATTGCTAAAGGTAAAACGATAAGACTTGAAACGTTTACCGGCAGTGTTGAAGTAAAAAGTGGCAGTGGAAAAGATGTAAGTGTTTATGAAAAAATGAGAGTTTTTGATGGGTATACGATTAAGACGCTTGGAAGTTCTGAGGTTTATTTGTCTCTTGACGATACAAAAGCTGTAAAGCTTGGAAATAATACTGAAGTTAAAGTTAAGAAAAGTTGGTTCTCAAATAAGATTATTGTTATTTCAGGCGAGTTGTTTTTTAATGTTACAAAGCCTTTGGAAAGTAATGAAAGTTTAGATATTTCTACTTCTACAATGTCTATGGGAATAAGAGGTACCAGCGGATATATTGGAACAAACTCGTCTAATTCCAGAGCTCAAATATTTACCGGTGGAGTTGAATTTATTGGCCCTAACGGAAGAGCTTTTATAAGATCAGGGCAACAGGTTTCTTCAGATAATGATTTTAACCTTAGTCAATTAAATCGCGATGGCAGTGATATAGCATCTATGGCATTAAAAGAGATAAATAATAATGATAGCTTAAAAAATGAAATTAAAGAGAAAACTGATTTAGATGTAGATAATTTCATTGAACAAGAAAAAATAAATTTCCAAAATGAGCAAGAAGAACTTTTAATTGAGGCTAAAGAAATAAATATTCTTAAAGAAGCTGTAGCTAAGGAAAAAGAAGAAAATAAAAAAAGTAGTACTACGAATAAGTCTGTTACCGGTAAAAGCTCGGGAGGTGGCAGTTCTAAGCCGGCATTAGCAACGCTAACTTGGGAAATCTTAGCTGACTGGATAAATAAAACGACAGATACAGTTGATAAGATTTATGGAATTAGTGATTTAGTAAACTTTGCGAGTGGCTATTCTTCTAATTTAAATATTTCAGGCTATAACGGATTAAATGAAGAAGGAAAAGAAATGGTAGAAAACAGACTACTTAATCCGGATGATGGAATTAAAGGTTATCTTGGATATTTATTGAATGTCTATAACTCGCTTGAGGAGTTTACAACTGCTTTTAATAATGCGGTTGACGATGCTAATAAAGAAATTCCTCCAACTGAAATACTACCACCTGATTTGGGTTAATTAAACTAAGGGGATGATATATATAAAGAAATATATTGTTTATGCTTTGTGTGTAGTAATGTCAATAATTATTTTTGCAAGTGGAATTCTTAGTAAATTTGAAGTTAATTTGTCAGATATGCTTTTTCAGTCCGAACGTACTTTGGAGGGAAATATTGCTTTAATAGAAATTGATGCAAAAAGTCTTACTGAGCTCGGACCGTTTCAGTCGTGGCCGAGGTCTTATATGGCGAAGGTTGTAAATATACTAAATTCTGACAAAAGAATTAAACCGGCGGTAATAGGTATAGATGTTATGTATTTTGGAAATACGACTGAGGAAGCTGATAAAGAATTAGTAAATGCTTGTAGTAAAACTGATAATGTTGTAACAGGAAGTCTTATTAATTTTGGCTCAGCATTAATTTCTGACGAGAATGGTAACTTTTATATGGATAATAATTACATAGAAAAGGTTGAAGAACCATATGAGGAATTAAGGAATGTTGTTACATACGGTCATCTGAATACTAACATAGATACTGACGGAATTGTTAGGAAAAGTATTAATCAAATAAAATTAGACGATGGAAAGACTATTAACAGTTTTGCTTTTGAAATATATAAAAAATTTGCTCAAAAGTTAGGGCTAGAAATAAATTATGATATTCCAACTGATGAAAATGGTGAATTTTATATTCCATATTCGGCAAAACCGGGCGGGTATTCTGATAGCTTTTCGTTTGTAGACGTATTAAAAGGAAACATTAATCCGGATATATTTGAAGATAAGATAGTTTTAATCGGGCCATATGCTACCGGGCTTATGGATAATTACATAACGTCTATTGAGCACAATGAACAAATGTATGGAGTAGAAATTCACGCAAATATAATAGATACATTAATAAATGAAAATTTTAAAACTTATGTTCCTAAGTGGGTTCAAGGTATTTTAATTGGAACGATTATTTTATTGGTTATAACTTTACTTGAAAAGAATAATATTAAGAAGTCTACGTTTATATCGTTAGTTTTTATAGTTGGATATTGGATTTATGCTTGCTTGCTTTACCATTTTGCCGGGAAAATATCTGATGTGCTATGTGTTCCGCTTTTTGTAGTTGTTATTTACATAGCTTTTATTGTAAAAAGGTACATAAAAGCAAATTTGGAGAAAAAGAAAGTGGAAAGTACTTTCAAAAGGTACGTTGCACCTCAAGTCGTAGATAAAATCATTAAAGATGGAATAGATAACATTGAGCTTGGTGGAAAGAAGACAGATATAGCTTGCTTGTTTGTAGATATTAGAGGATTTACTCCGATGTCTGAAGCTTTATCGCCGGAGGAAGTTGTTGGCATATTAAATGAATATTTAAGTCTTACAAGTTCTTGTATATTTAATAATAACGGAACATTGGATAAATTTATAGGGGATGCTACTATGGCTATATTTAATGCTCCATTACCTCTTGATGATTACATATTTAGAGCTGTTAAAACTGCTATGGATATAGCAAGAGGTTCGGAAGAGTTATCTAAAAAACTTTTAGAGAAGTTTGGAAAGACAATAAGCTTTGGCATAGGAGTAAATTGCGGTCCGGCGGTTGTTGGAAATATTGGTACTGAGAAGAGAATGGATTATACGGCAATAGGAGATACAGTAAATACAGCGGCTAGACTTGAATCTAATGCGAAACCGGGGCAGATTTTAATCAGTAGAGAAGTATATGATTCATTAAATGGGCGAATAAAAGCGACATCTATTGGTGAAATACCGCTAAAAGGAAAGAGTAAGAGTATCGAAGTATTTTCAGTAGAAGAAATTTTTGAATAAATTTTGAGCTATTATTTTGGAAACTTCGTATATATTGATGTAAGTAAAAAATGGTATTAATTTGTTTGAAAAATAAAGGAGGAAAATGTAATGGCAAATGAGAAAAAAGGAAGAATTTCAGGATTATTTAGCAAAGTTAGAAGCAGTAATAGGTGGTTTCGTAAAAACAGTGATTTGTATCAATCTATAGTAGACGCGACAAATGAATATACAAGTAAAATGAGCGAACCTGTAACGCTTGAATCTTCAAGAGAATTAAATGAAATAGGTGAAAAACTAAAAAAAGCTGCAAATGATTATTTAACAAAAAGAAAAGATCCAGGAACTTATGAAGGTAAGGCTAGATATAATTATGTTGAACAAGTAAGTAAATTAATTAGGCATTCTGATGAATTAAGGGATCCGGATGCGATTAGAAAGTTCCAAGCTCAAGGGAAAACATTGGCTGATTTAGTTGATGTTGAGAGAAACCAGAAGGTTGTAGATATAACGGAAAAAGAAAAGACTATACATGGAGCAGGAGCAAGTAAGAGAATAAGATTTGAATATGAAGGAAAAGACGGATTTTTTACGCCTGATGACAAAAAAGAAATAGGGAAATATGTAGGCGTCAGTGATTTGCAGAATGATAAGATCCAAAAATTAAATAAAGAATTTAGCACTAAAAACAAACAGATGTGGGATAAAATGGTTGCTGCAAATATTACCTATGAAAATATAGGCGCATATGATTCTCGGAACCCAGGTATAAATGAAAACAAAACTTTATCAGAGTGTATAAAAAATTTGAAAAATTTAGTGCCAGCTGGAACAATGGAGCAATTTACTGAAAAAGAATTAAACGAGATTATAAAATATCAAAGAGAAATGAGCAAAATTAATCTTATTTCTGATGTAGAATTTTATGCGGAAATATCAGATTTTAATAAAATGAGCAAAAGAAATACAGCAACTTCTCGTGTGGCTGATATGCTTGGTATGGAAGATAAAGTAGCTAAATCTACAAATATAAAAGTAGTAGATAAAGGCGTTGAGATGGAAGGTTCTTTTATGGAGACTGCCAAAGGAATTGATAGTAGAAGTAAAGATGGAAGAAATAAGTTATTATCTAAAGGAGAAATAGATTTAACAGCCGGAAGTCTTCAAAGAGATCTTAACAGGATGCAAGTACTTGATATGGTTTGTGGTCAAGTAGATAGGCACGGCGGAAATTTCTTTTATCAAGTTAGCGAGAGACCTGTAAATGGCAAGTATCAAATTACCGGAATACAAGGAATAGATAATGATATGTCTTTCGGCAATATGAATTTGGGAGTATGGAAAAAACAGTTACCGTCCATTAGTCAACTTACCCTTATAGATGATGAGATGTTAACTTCATTAAATGAATTTACTCCTGATAAAATAAAATTTACTTTGGGAGAAATGCTAAATGAAGATGAAATTAATGCCGTTATTAGCAGAAGACAGGAGATTTTAATTAAAGCTAGAAGTGGACAATTAAGAGTTGTTAAAGCTAATGAATGGGGAGCTGATACTTTAGAAGAAAGTAGAAATAGTGAATATTATAAAGAAGCTGAAAAGGAAATGGCTAGTTTGCCTGAGGCGAAAATTAGCTATCAAAACAAAATAGTAATTGATTATGAAAAAGCTGTTGAACGAGTGGAAGAATATAATAAAGTTCATCCGGGCAAGGAACAGTCAATGCCTGAAAAACCAGACCATTTTGAGGAGTATAAGAAACAACAACTGGAGGATTACGATGAAAAATTAAGAGTTGCGGTGGCGGAAGGAAAACATCTCGACATAGATGAACCAAAAGGATACCAAGAATATAGAAATGAGAAGCAACGTATGGAGCACATTGATGAGTTGGCCGCAAGATTGGAAAAAGAAGGAGCAAAAGCAATTAGGTCATCAATTCCAAACTCAAGAAATAGTAAAGCCCAAATTAATGAAGCAGCTAACAGAGTAGCTAGTGACAATGGACTTGGAGTAGAGAAAGCTACACAAGAACCTACCAGACAGCCGGTATCGTTAAAAGATGATTTGGCTCCTAAAGCAAGTAATTCTAAACTTGAGCCTAAGCAACCTGTAAAACAAGCACAAAAACAAAATAATGGTTTGGGAATGGGCGGAAAGTAGGAAAAAGAAAATAAAAGGCTGTAAATGTTGGATTGCACAACATTTGCAGCTTTTTCCTTTCTACCAATAAAAGGAATAAACAATATTTCTCTCAGTTATTGACAAAAACTCACAAATTTTGTATCATTACATACGGGAAGGTGACGAAGTTGGTCGATTTTGAAAGTGTGTATAAAGAGTACTTTTCAAAGATATATAACTATATGTTTTATAAAGTTTTAAATAAAGAAACAGCTGAAGACCTTACCAGTGAATTCTTTATAAAACTTTTAGATAAACTTAATACTTTTGACGAATCTAAAGCCAATCTAAATACTTGGCTTTATACTATTGCCAAAAATTCTGTTACTGATTACTTTAGAGTACATAAAGTAAACGTATCGGTAGATGATGAAGAAAATCCAATCGATCTTCCTGTTGATTACGAACTTGAGAAAAACATTATAAAGAGCGAAGATAGAAAAGCTTTATATGAAGCATTAACTACTTTAGACGATAAAACTAGAAAGTTATTATCTCTTAAGTACTTTTTTGATATGTCTGTAAGAGAAATTGCTAATAATACAGGGATAAACGAAAGTACAGTTTCTACTATATGTTTACGTGGAATAGAAAAATTAAAAAAACAACTTCATATCTGAGCTAGTTTATAAATTTTATCGTATATATTGATGGAAGGTGGGGATGTGGAGTGCTGAATGATAAAAAATATGACTTTTCTGAGGAAACGAATATAAAAGAAAAGCTGTATGAAGAATGTATGGAAAAACAAAAAGAATTAAATGATAAAAAAGTAACTCGCATACCTGTTAGTCTTGCTGAACTGGAGAATAGAGTTATTACTAAAATAGATAAGAATAAAGGTAAAGATAATGAAATAAAAATGGATAAGGAAAGATAAAAATCATAAAAGCGAGGTAACGGTATATGAGTGATTTGCTAAAGAAAATAAGAAATTGGGGAATTGTTGCGATATTAACTTCGACGGTATTAGGCTATTCTATTAGGATGTTACTGGAGGATTACGAACTTACGATAATGGCTTTTAAGGATAAAGAGTATGCTAATTTATTCAAGCCCGAGTTATTTTTAGAATTAAATACATATGGATATGGTTTGCTTGCAGTGGCGTTAATAGTAGTTTTGTATTTCGTTTTTTCAAATGATACATCTAAAAAAGCTAAAAGAATGTTAAAGACTAAAGCTAAAGGCGTAGAAGGGGCTTTGGAAAATTCAAGGTTTTTAACGGACAAAGAACGTGACGGCTTATTTAAACCATATAAGTATAGTAAACTTAACGAATCTAAGAAAGACGGTGTTCCGGTTAGAGCGGTAGTAAATGGAAAGGATATGGAAGTAAATCTTTCGTCTCCTATGCATGGGCTTATAATTGGTGCTACCGGTAGTGGTAAAACTACAACTTTTATAAATCCTATGATTCAAATCTTAGGCGAGTCTTCTGCCGGTTCTTCTATGATTATGACTGACCCTAAGGGAGAACTTTTCCAAATGCATAGCCAAAAACTAAAAGAAAAAGGATATAAAGTTATGGTGCTTGATTTAAGAGATCCATATTCTTCTTATCGTTGGAATCCTCTTGAAGATATTTATGATAGGTATCAACAATATATTTCTTATGGCGAAGGGGTATTTAGTCGTGGGGATAGTCCTGCAAATTCCGGATTGGAGCTTACAGCTCCGGCTGAGACTTTTGAAGCTTTTTGGTTTGAATATGAAGGTAAAGCGTATCCGAATAAAAAAGCTGTTTTATCAGTAGTAAAAACTAAACGCCAAAAATTATATGATGAGATATATGAGGATTTAAATGACTTAGTAAGTGTACTTTGTCCGATAGAGTCTAAAGATGATCCGGTTTGGGAAAAAGGTGCTAAGTCTATAATTATGGCGACTTTACTTGCTATGTTGGAAGATTCGGAAGATCCTGAGCTTGGTATGACTAAAGATAAATTTAATTTCTTTAACTTGAATAAAGCTATTTCTAATTCGGAAAATGATTTTGAAGCGTTAAAGAGATATTTCCAAGGTAGAAATAAATTATCTAAAGCTGTAACATTAAGCCGACAAGTTTTAAGTGCTGCGGATAATACATTATCCAGTTATATGTCTATTGCGTTCGATAAGATGTCGATGTTTAATGATGAGGGAATTTGTGCGTTGACTTCTGCGACAGATATTAATCCGGACGACTTTGCTGATCAACCGACGGCGTTGTTTATGAAAATTCCTGATGAAAAAGATACGAGACACGGCTTGGCTGCGGTATTTATATTGTGTATATATAAAGCTCTTATTAAAAAAGCGTCGGCAAGAGAAGATTTATCGTTGCCTCGAAATGTTTATTTTATATTGGATGAATTTGGAAATATGCCGAAGATTGAAAAATTTGATAAGATGATTACCGTAGGACGTAGCAGAAAAATTTGGTTTAATATGGTTGTTCAGTCATATGCCCAACTAAATAATGTTTATGGTGATACTGTTGCTGATATTGTTAAGAGTAACTGTGGAATAAAGATGTTTATTGGTTCAAATGATATAGGAACTTGTAAAGAGTTCTCAGAACTTTGCGGTAATATGACAGTTACGACAAATAGTGTTTCCAGATCTACCGGAGATAAGAGTGGTCAAATAAATTATTCTTCTCAAATTCAAACACGTCCGCTTATTTATCCGTCTGATTTACAGAAGCTTAATAATTCTAAAGAGATGGGAAATGCGATTATTGTTACTTTTGGTAATTATCCGTTAAAAACTAAGTTTACACCGAGTTTTAAATGCCCTATGTATAAAATGGGCTGCATGGATTTGACAGAGGCAAGAAGTAATGTATTCTTCTCCGACGAGATTTATTATGATTTAGATGCGAGAAATGAAATTATTTCTAGAAGACAAGAGGAGAATACTGAGCCAACTGAAGCTAATGTTGAAGAAGAAAATGAAAATTCCCAAGAGGAATAATTAAATTTCGGTAATATAAATTAATTTTATATTATATATTTAACTACGAATGAAAGGGGGAGGGAATTGATGAACAATTTATTAATGATGTTATTACCTTTAGAAAAAGTAAATCCTTTTAAGGGAGTGTCTGAACCAATTATTGAATTACTCGATATGGTTATGGGACCATTAATTGCGGTAGTAGGTGCTGTTGGTGCTATTTATTGTGTTATCTTAGGTGTTAAGCTTGCTAAGGCTGAAGAACAACAAGATAGAGAAAAGGCTAAATCAGCTTTGAAGAATGCAATAATAGGTTTTGTTTTAATTTTCGTTTTAGTTGTAGCACTTAAGGTAAGTTTACCTTTATTCGAACAATGGATGGAGTCTGCATCACTTGCAGATTAATTTTTGAATATGAAAAAATGACATAGCTGCAAAGGATAATAAAAAAGAGGTTTCTTTTGCAGCTTTTGTTGTAAAACAGAAAGTAGATGAGTAAATGAAAAGATTTTATTTGTTTAATAAATTTGTTGCTGTATTTTTAGTTTTGGGAATTATTATGGGATATAGCGTTTCATACGCTGATAATGAAGTTGAAAATATCGAGGCGGAAGAAGAAGTAAGTACTCCGCCTGTTACGGATAAATCGATTGAACGTACTTATGATGCTAAAAAAGGTATGTATAAGTATGCTTTATCTAAAAATACTGTTTTTTATTCTAATGTGCCTAATGGAATTATAACTAATGATGATGTACTTATTGATATATCTGATAAGGTAACATATAGCTTTACAAAAGACGGAGAAAAGTTTAACTATTCTCGTGGTGAGGCTATTGATGAAGATGGTATTTATAATCTTTTGGTTACAGTTAGTAATGTAGCTGACCTTAAATTTGATTTTTCTGGTTTCAATTTTTCACTTGATTCGTCAAACGAAACTCCGGCTGTTGAAGGCGAGGTTCAGCCTGAAGTTACCCCTACGTCGACTCAGGAGAATGTTGTTACTGACGAATCTTGGGGCTTGGCCAATGGAACTGTTTTTGAGTTTAAGTTTAGAATTATAAATAAAGCTTGTAACAATATAAATATATTCAACTTACCTGAAGATTATGCATTCGAATCTATAATTTTTGAAGAAAATAATGTTGAGAATGTAAAAAATTCAGATTGCTTTTTACTAAATGAAGACGGTAGATATGTATTTAATATATATGACAAAAAAAATCCTAAGGTGAAGTTTGATACAGAGGTTATATTGAAGAAGAATTTACCTGTGTTAAAGATACAAGGAGTTGTAAATGGACTTTATACATATGATACTGTTTCGGTAGATGCTTATGAGGAAGATGTTACATATACAGCTACTTGCAGTGGAGAGAAAATAAAGCCTAGTGGTGGCGGATTTTCTGAGGCAGGACTTTATACGGTAACAGCCAAAGATGAAGCTGGAAATACGAATGAATATACTTTTAGAATACTATATACAATGAATTTATCCGGTGGAACAGTTATTGCGCTTACTGTTATTATAATTGTTTCGTTAATTGTGTATGTTGTATACCTAAAGAAGCATATGAGAGTGTATTAAACCTAAGCTGTAACATTAAATCTGTTAAAGGATGGGAGAAACATTGACAAAATTCCTTATTTATCTTTGTTTTTTTTGTAAAATAGGTAACTGGATAAAGAATGCCTGGAATAAGATGGTAGATGCATTAAAGTCTGTTGTTGATTTTGTGGCAGACTTGGCTGAGGAAATTCTAAGCTTTATATTTGATGAAGTAATCGGACCGGTTGTTGAGCAACTTGTTGAGCCTGTATTAACAGAAATATTCAGTGTAATCAGTGGACTGCTAAAGACTGCAGTGAGTGAGGTAATGCCTGTTATTGAAAAAATACTTTTAGAAGTGGCTGAGCCTATATTTAATCTGATTATCTCTTTGATTGGTGCTGTATTAACGCCATTAAAATTTGCTTATTTTACCGGTATGCTGAAATTCATGGATTTGCTTGAAAAGATTTTTGATATTTTTTCAGGAGTTGCCGAAATTAAATATAACGGAAACGAAGATTTTTTACTTAATGTATTTTTTAAGAATAATATTATAAACCAAGTGTTCTGGGCTATAACGATAGTGGCGCTTGCTATTTTGATTATATTTACTATTATTACGATAATTAAGAATATGAGCAACTTAGAAGTAAAACAGACTAATGGGCAGATTTTAGGAATGTCGTTAAAAGCGATGATAATTTTGTTTTTAGTACCGTTTATGTCTTTGGTTTTGATTAATTTATCTACTACTGTACTTAGAAAGACAAGTGAGATAGTTTCTATTACAGAGGCAGGAGATACTAATGCGAGTCTTGGAACACTAACGTTTTTGACGTTTACTATGGATGCAGCGAGAGATGATGAATACAACGAAAATGCTGAGCTTACTGATGAACTTAGAGCTCCATATATGTCTGGCAAAAAAAATTATGCTATTGACGGAATGAAAGATTTTGCTGTTGAAGAGATAAATTATTTACTAGCTTTTACGGTTTGTATTGTAATGACTTTTATTCTTATTTTGTGTGCGCTGGTATTTGTAGTAAAAATATTTGAAGTAGTGCTTTTGTATATAACGTCTCCATTTTTTGTTGCTACGATAGTTTTAGACGGTGGAGAGAAGTTTAAGGAATGGGCAAAGATGTTTATTGCTAAAATGCTTGGTGGCTTCGGAATGGTTATTGTAATGAAGTTATTCTTTATAATATGTCCTATTGTAATGTCTGATAAAATAGTATTCTCAAGCAGTTCACTAGCAAATATGCTTGTAAAAGCATTATTCTTAATTGGTGGATTATGGTCTGCGTATAAATCCGGAAATTTAATTATGCAAATTATAAATATAAATGCTGCTTACCAAGAAGCTGGCTTGACAAGTGAGATTGCAACAAGAGCAGTAAGAGCTGGTATAAAATACGGAACAATGGCTGTGAAAGCTATTGCAACCGGTGGAGCAACATTAGCTATGGATGCTAAAAACATTGCATTAGATGTTGGTTCTTCAGCAGGAAGTGCTGTGTTGAAAGGTGAGGATAATGGCAAAAATGAAAACTCTGCTTCTAAAGAAGATAGTAATGCTTTTAGAGGTGGAAGTAATAAAGACATTAAGTCGTTATATGATAATAAATCAAGTTCTTTAACGGGAACTCAGAGTGGTAGTAAGTTGTTGAAGAAGTAAATTTTGCAAAGAGGTGAGATGGATGTTTAAGTTTTTACCGCTTATAAGTGTTAGTGATATTACAAATGCTATTTTCGAGGCCGTTGTATCTCCTATCGCGAGCGCTGTTAGTAATGTTGTATCTACAGCACTTGGGCTAGTTATAAATAATGTTTTAACTCCGGCACTTAGTTTTTTATTTAAATCGTTAGTTGAGCCTATACTAGGACTTATCGGAGATGTACTTTTAGCATGGATACATGTGCGAACATATTACTTATATGTGGCGGTTTTGAGAGTTATAGATATATTGGAATACGCTTTTAACATCTTTGGAGGTGTTAGTAAAGTTAATGTTGTAGAAGGCAAGTCTACAAGTTCGGATTTTCTACTTAACATATTTTTTAATAATTCCGGTGTGTCACGTGTATTTTGGGCAATTACGTTACTAGCTTTTTCTGTATCTTTGGTGTTTGGAATTATTTCCGTAATAAGGTCGTCTGCTGATTTAGATGGGAAACGTCCTGTTGGAAAGGTATTAGGTTCTATTGCGAAAACCGGTCTTACATTTTTAATTATACCGTTCTTTATGACGTTTGCACTTAATATGACTAATGTTGTAATAAAGAAAACGAGTGAAATTTTATCTATGAGTATTGGAGAAGAAGCTCCGTCTCTTGGAACTGTTTTATTCTTAGCTACAACTTTACAAGCAGAAGAAAATCCTTTGGAGAAGTTAACTAATTCTCAGTTAGCTGAATTATTAAAAAAGGATAATGATAATGCTATGGCAGGATTTACTGATGGAGTAAGATATGATTATTACACAGGTGCTAAGGATTATTGGGATTTTGCACAGGTATCAAGTGATTTTAACATTGCTCAAATTCAAACTGTTTTAGGATTATTTATGTCTTTGTTTGTAGCGTTAATGTTAATTATTTGTACTTTCGTTTTCATTACCAGAATTTTTGAAGTAATGCTTTTATATATAGCGTCGCCGTTTTTTGTTGCGACTATTCCGCTAGATGACGGTGCTAAGTTTGAAGAATGGAAGAATATGTTTATAGCAAAGCTTTTTTCAGGATTTGGTATGCTAATTGGTATGAAATTGTATATTATACTTGTTCCGATAATTATGAATTCCAATTTGGAGCTTTCCACAATTAACTTTGTAAATATGGGACTTAAGGTATTATTTGTACTAGGTGGAGCTTTTGCAATTTATAAGTCTAATTCACTTTTGATGCAAATTCTAAATGTTCAAGCTTCGTATGGAGAAATGGCAACAGCACAAGCCGGTTTTGGATTGGTTATGTCTGCTAAAAATATGGGAATGAGAGCTGTAAGAGGGATGATGCCAAAAAGCTCTCCTAGTGGAGCAGGTTCAAGAGGTAAAAGTTTGACTGACGGAAATAAAAATCCTAATTTAAATACTTTTAATAGGGTAACTGTATCTCAAGGAGCTACTAGAAATGGAAGAATTGCTATTGGTTCACATAGAGCTGCTAATAATTCTAATGGAAATATTGAGATAGGAAGTCATAGAAGAAATAATGAAAGCTCTAAAAAGAGTGATATTAATATCGGAGTACATAGAACAAGAGATCTTAATAATGTTACTTGGAAAAATGCTAAAACTCCGGAAGGAAGCAGAAACGAGAAAGTAAATATTGGGTCTTATACAACTGGAAGAATTGCTTGGAAGAACGGTAAGGCTTCAAGTGAAGTAAGGAATAGCAATGTAAACATTGGTTCGTATGCCGGTGGAAGAACTAATTGGAAAAATTCTCAAACTCCTACTGATGAGAGAAATAGTAATGTGACTATCGGTTCTCAAACTACAAGAACCACTTGGAAAAAAGGTGTTGTAAATAAACCGTCGAGTAGTAATTCTGAGACTACTTCGAAAGCTGAGTCTCAAAACTCTACTTGGAAAAAAGCAACTCCTAGTGGTAAAAAAGATGAAGGAAATAAAAAGTAATAAAATAAATTAATGAATAAATGGGGGGATAAATTTGAAGGATATGCTTAAAAAAATAATTTCGACTTTTTTGATTATGCTTCTTATTTTGATACCGTTTAATTCGTATGGGGAAGAAACCGCTGATTTGAGCATTGATAAGTCAAGAGCTATGGACTCCGTTGAAGATGAACAATGGGATTATGGAATAAAGGTTATTGTTCCCGGAACATATAATGTTAAACTTTATGCAACTAATTTAGCTGAAGAAGATTCGACAGATAATAATTTTAAGATACTGTTGGACTCAAATGAAATAGTAGGAGAAACGAAAATTCCTTGGGATGAAAATCATACTGAGCAGACTTTATCGTTTGATATTTCTTTATCTTCCGGGAAACATAAATTTTCTATTGTTTCGGTTGAAGGGGAATGGGAATTTTCCAGCATTGATTTTACTTTAAGTAATGTAACTGATTCAGGAGGAAATACAGTTCCGGGCAGTATAGATTTTGCAAACAATAGTGGAACTAGCGGAGTTAGTATTTCAGACGGAAAGATGAGTATGAATCCCGGTAATTTTTCGACTTATAAGTTAAATGTTAAAGATTCAGGTTCATACAAGCTTAAATTTAGTGGACATTTTAAAGGAACTGATGGAAACAGGTTTATCATAAGACTGGATAACGCTGAACTTACTATAATCCAGCATGATGATGTAACTGAAGATTATGTAGAGGTTTCGACTGATGTTGATTTACCGGAAGGAATGCATTATTTAGAAATATATAATGATGATGGTCATTATACTTTAAGTTCTTTTGAAATTTCTCTTAATTCAACAAAGGAAATAGCGCCGATAGAAAGACTGACTAAAGAGGAGTATGAGCAGAAAACAGAATATGGCGTAGTTGGAGGAGCTTCTGAAGAAGGCGGACTTAGTATTGACGATGCAGTAGAACGTATTACTGACGGAATGGAAGGAATAATGGGAAGTTTTACCAGAATGTTCTTTGCACTTGTTCAACCGCTTGTAGATGAATTTTCCACTTTGTTGAAGGAAATGCTTACGGAAGAAAGTGGCTTGATAGAAAAATTAGTGTTATTATACATAGATTATATTACCCTATGGACAAGAATGTGGATGTTTGAATTGATGCTTATATTGCTTAGAGTAATAGATGCACTTATGAGTATCTTTGATATTTTTGCGGGAACAAAGTATATCTTAGTTGATAACACTCCAACTATTTTTGTAAATATGTTGTTTGAAAGTACTGTTATAAGGAAGATATTTTGGGGAATTTTTGTCTTAGGTATAGCTCTTAACTTAGTATTTTCAATTATAAGTGTTACACGAGGAATGTTTTTAACGGACGAAGATAAGTCTTTAGGAAAAATGATAGGTCAGATTTTTAAGAGTTTTATTACATATGCAATGGTTCCGATTTTAGTTATTTTTTGCGTAAATTTATCTTCTGCAGTACTGTTAAAAATTGATGATATTATGGTTTTAGGCTCAGATGGAACGGATCTTACTTTCGGTAATACTTTGTTTATGATTTTGTCTTTTGGAGAAGAAAACGAGGAGTATGAATATTGCTCGGAGAGTCCGTCTTTTGATGATGATGCACGAAGTCCGTTTTTTAATGATAACAAAAAATATGAAAGATCAGATAATGCTTTTACTTATTTTGAATTTTCGTATTTCAAGATACTAGCCGGTACAATATTAAGTGTATACATAATTTTACTTTTAGCTTTAGCGATAATTATGTTTGTTACAAGAATTTTTGATTTGATATTATTGTTTATTGTTTCACCATATTTTGCAGCATCTATTTCGCTTGATGGCGGTGAAAGGTTTGCAGATTGGAGAAAACTTTTTATTGCAAAACTGGTTTCAGGTTTTGGGCTTGTTATAATGATGAAATTATTTGTTGGAATAATTTTACCGGTAGCAACAAATGGTACAATTATTTTCTCTACAAGTATTTTTATAAATGCAGGATTTTTGGTTTTATTACTAACAGCTGGATGTTATGCAGTATTTAAATCACATAATCTGCTTATGAAGTTAATTGATCCTCAAGCTGCGTTAGCAGAAATGGGTATTGCTGAGGTAGCAGTAGGAGCGGCTCACGAAGTAGCTAATATAGTTAGGTCTGAGGCAACTGGTGGAGCATCAAGAGCAGCACCAAAAGGTGGCGGACTTTCAAATGAGCAAAAAGATATTTTGTCTAAATAGTAGAAATTAGGAGGCTATGAAAATGCGTATTATTCCAAAGAACACAAGGGTAAAAATGGAGTTATTTAAAGGCGTAGGGTTAGCAGACGTTTTAATAGGAATTGTAGGAGTTACAATTGTTGTATTCCTGTTCTTGTCTAACATTGCTTTTAGGTATTGGATTATGTTGGCAGTAGTTTTATTGTTTGTTATTTTAATTGTAAAAATTGATGAAGATCAAACTTATGTGCTTATAAACAATATAATAAAACATTTGTCATACAAGAAAAACTTTGCAAAAAATCCTGATGCAAAGGCGAAGAAAAAAGAATATGACATAAGAGATATTACTCCTTTTAGTAAAATAGAGAATGGATTAATTGATTTTAACGGTAAATATGTTGCCGGTGTTATTGAGATTTCTCCTATTGAATTTAGATTTTACAGTGAGTACAGACAAAATAATTTAATAGATAAAGTTTTTGGATCAATTTTAAGAAATTTATCTGGTGAGCAAGCTGCAAACCTTGTAAAGATTGATAGACCTGTTAATTATGATGACTATATTTTATCTGAAAATGCTAAAATTGCTGAACTTAGAACAGCACTTGAAAATAAAATGTTGACGGAAGAAGAATTTAATGTTCGTTTAGATCTTTTAACTAAGAGACGTGAAAATATTGATTTTATTAATAGGGAAGCTCATATTATTAAGTCTTATCATTATCTTGTTATTTATGATACTGATAAAAACTTAATAGAAGAACAATTAAGATTTGCATATGAGTCTCTTACAGCAAACAATATGAATGTAAAAGTTTTAGATGATAAGGAACTTGCGGTATTCTTAAAATACAATTATACATATGATTTTGACGAAAGAGAAATTGATAATATTGCTCCGGAAGACTATATGAATTGGATTTTACCTGATAAAATCGAAATGTTTGGACGTACCATTGAATATGACGGTATAGTTACTCATAACTTAAGAATAACTGATTTCCCAATGTCTGTATATAATGCTTGGGGATATAGATTATTCGATATACCTGATACAAAAGTTGTTATGAAATTAAAACCAGTAGATAAATATCAAGCAGTAAGACGTATTGATAGGGCTATTGACGAACTTCGTGGTCAAGGAAATACAACAGGTAAGACCAGTAAACTTATTGAACTTTCCAATCATATAGATACATTATCCGAGGTTTTAGCTACATTACAAAGTGATAACGAGACGTTATTTGAAGTTAATATATATATTACAATTTATGATAGAAGAACTACTGAGGAAAAAGCAAAGTCAAGAATGAATCTTAAGAAGAAAGTTAAGAGAGTTTTATCAGAAGATGGATTTAAAACAGATGATTTATTTATGCAACAATTTAGTGCTTATGTAGGAACACAGCTTTCAGCGTATGATCCTCTTATTAAGAAATCAAGAAGTATACATTCGACATCTGTTGCCGCTGTATTCCCGTTCGTTAACAGTGTTTTATCTGATGAAGGCGGAATTAATTTAGGAAATAGTAATGGATATCCGGTATTCTTAAACTTCTTCAAGAGAGACCGTGAAAGAGTTAATAGTAATATGGTTGTTATCGGTAAATCCGGTAGTGGTAAATCTTATTCGACAAAGATGATGCTTACAAATTTAGCTGCAGAAGATAGTAAAGTATTTATTTTAGACCCTGAAAATGAGTATTCAACTTTAGCTAAAAATTTACACGGAAAACTTATAGATGTAGGTAGTGCAAAACAAGGAAGATTAAATCCGTTCCAAATTGTTGCAAGCGTTGATGAAGAAGAAAATAGTGGACTTAACACAAGCTTTGCTGCTCATTTGCAGTTCTTGGAAGAATTTTTCAAGCAGATTTTAACAGGACTTGATAATGATGCAATGGAATATTTAAATAACTTGATTTTAAGAGTTTATACAACAAAGGGAATTGATGAAACTACAGATATTAGCAAATTAGCTCCTTCTGATTTCCCAACATTTGATGATTTATATGATGCTATTTTGTTTGAATATCAAAAAACACAGGGAGATTATAGCAAAAATAATTTAAGAACATTGCTTACTTATATTTCTAAGTTCTCAACCGGTGGAAGAAACGCGAACTTATGGAATGGTGAGTCAACGATTTCAACTGAAGAAAATTTTGTTGTATTTAATTTCCAAAGCTTGCTTGCAAATAAAAATAATACAATTGCTAATGCTCAAATGCTTTTAGTATTAAAATGGTTGGATAATGAAATTATTAAAAACAGAGATTACAATATAAAATATAATGCAAATAGAAAAATTATTGTTGTTATTGATGAAGCACACGTATTTATTGATGAGAAGTATCCAATTGCTTTAGACTTTATGTTCCAACTTGCTAAGAGAATAAGAAAGTACAATGGTATGCAAATTATAATTACTCAAAACATTAAGGACTTTGTTGGTACAGAAGAAATTGCTAGAAAGTCTACAGCTATTATTAATGCTTGCCAATATTCATTTATTTTCGCGCTTGCACCAAACGACATGCATGATTTATGTAAGTTATATGAAAAAGCCGGAGAGATTAATGAAAGCGAACAAGAGAGAATAATTAATAATGGTAGAGGTCAAGCGTTTGTTGTAACAAGTCCGACAAGTAGAACAAGTATTGAAATAGTTGCAGCACCTGAGGTTGAAGAACTTTTTAGTTAGGAGGAAGAATAATGAAAAAATTATTAAAAATATTACCGTTGCTTTTAGTTACTTTGATTCTTTCAGGTTGTGGAGAGGAAGAAGTTACTTATAGAACATTAAAACAAATACAAGAAGATGGAACTATAAATGTTGCTTTTTCAACCGATCAGTATCCTTTTATGAATAAGGATACTGATGCGGAGCAAAACGAAATAGATAAGAATAATGATCAAATTTATCGTGAAGAAGAAACTTTAATTGGAGATTTTGTAAAGAGAAATGGTGTTAAAGTTAATTTGATAAAAACTACTAGAAGTGAATTGGTAAACTTAATTTTAGACGGAAGTGCCGATGTAGCTTTCGGAAAAGTTGAGAAAAATGAGAGTGATAAATTTAAGGTAAGTCAATCGCTTATTTTTGCGAAAGAAGAACCATATGTTATTACTAATAAAGGTGTAAATATTTTCAGCTTGCAAGATTTTTCGGATAAAAAAATTGCTGTTATTTCAGGAACACCATTAGCTAATTTAGTAAAAAATGATGTATCTAGTTCGGTTTCGGAAATTAAACAGTACAAAGAACTAAATACTGCATTAGATCAATTGTTGATGTATAATATTGATGCTATAATTTGCTATAAGAGTGAGGCAACTAAGATATTTAATGAAAACAGTGATGTACTTACTCTAAATACAATTTCTGATGGAAATTCTCTTGAATATATAGCTTTGACAGCAAAAGGAAATGATGCTTTACTTGAAGAAATAAATAATGTTATTAATGAGTATTTTTATCCGACTTTAGAAGAGGATGAAGTAAATTGAAAAATATTGCAATTTCGTTATTAAAGTGTTTTTTATATGTTATAATAATGGGAATTTGTCAAGTTATTTCCAGTAGTTTAGTATCTGAAGATGTATTGCTTAGTACGTTTTTTGGCGATATAATATTTGTAGTAGTTGCAATAATAATGGTAAAATTTTTAGAACGAGATGTAAAAGAGAGACTGAGATTTAATAAAATTACGCTAAAAACTGCAATTTCGGTTGTAATTATTGCTTTAGTTTTTAATATTTTATTTCAGTCTGTCCAATTTTTATTTCCGATGTCTACGCGTGCTGAATTGTTCAATCAAATGGATAATGAGTTAGGAGACATAGTCGGTGTTATAGGTTTTATTACTACCGTTATTGTGGCTCCACTTTCTGAGGAAGTTTTGTTTAGAGGACTTATATTAGGGGAACTGACTAAATGTTTTAATGTGCATATTGCGATAATTTTACAGGCTGTGTTATTCGGAGTTATGCACGGAAATATTATTTGGGCAACTATTGCGTTTTTATCGGCTGTGCTTTACGGATATTTTGTTAAAAAGTATAAAAGTATTTTTACTTCTGTTTTGGGGCATATGTCGGTTAACTTGTTGTCATTTATTATTAGCGGATAATGAAAGGATGAGTTTTATGGAGATTGTAAAGAAGAATAATGAAGACGGAGTTGTTTTAGAATTATCCGGAAAGTTGGATACAAATACTGCTCCTGAATTGGAGAATGCAATTACAAGTTTATTGGTGAGTGAAGAAGTAAAAAATTTAGAACTTGATATGGCGGGAATTACATATCTTAGCTCCGCCGGACTTAGAGTTTTACTTAGCACTCAAAAGAAAATTAATTCATTACAAGGTAATCTTGTAATTACAAATGC
>CAYZJZ010000002.1:0-23719 GCA_964478905.1 uncultured Eubacteriales bacterium | reverse complement strand
TCACCGAGGACACCATTTAATTAAATCCACCCCTTATTTTAAAGGGTTTTTATTTTAATTACCGCGAAATTTACCGCAAATTCATATTTTTTGCAATTTTTGCTTGACATTACCACGGATATGTAGTATAATTAATATGTAATCAAAAAGAATTACAGAAAGGAGGAAATATGACAATTGACTTAAAAGTTATCTCAATAAAGATAACAAAAAAAGGAATGACCTTAAAATTCGAACTAAGCATTCCCTTTAGTAAGAGTGGCAATTAGCCATCTCTTACTAATATTATCATATTTTATGTAAATTGTCAAATAATTATGAAAAAAGAATTTAATCAAGCTGAATATATAAAAGAATACAGAAAAAAACACTATTCCACTTTTAATGTTGACATGATTAAAGAAGATCAAAAAAAATTAAAAAGATTAATATCAGAAAATGGATTTTCATCATCAAGAGAATTTTTAGAAAAATGTATCAGAATTATGGAATCAGAAAATAATCCAATAAAAAAAGAACCCAGCGATTAAGCTGAGTTTTTTAATATCTAAAACCGTATTTTTCTAGCATCGCTAAAGTTTTCGGTCCAACGCATCCATCTGTCTCTAATCCAGTACGTTTTTGAAATTCCTTGATTGAACCTTGAATATATTTACCGTAATAATTGCCCAAAGCATTTTTAGAAGTATATGCTGGAAATGCCTTGTACATAAATTCAGCAATCATTGCTACGTTGTCTCCTTTATCACCTAGTTTTATGTACCCTCTAGCCCCCAAAAAATTATTGCTAGTAGGTTTGCTAGTTTCTTCTTTTTTAACTTCATCATAAGTTAGATAAGGTGATTTAAACCAATGAGTCCAAGTTTTTCTTTTGCCATCGCAGCCTTTTCCATTTCCTTTAAAATAAGTTTTGTAAATTCTACCTTTTTTGCCATCGAATTTAGCAGCAGTGCTTTCAATAACCTTTCCATCGCCGATGTATATTCCCATGTGCCCCCTCATGTAAACTAGGACGCCTTTTTGCTCTGGGATAGTTGATATATCCCCCTTTTCTTTTGCTTCATTCAATAAGCCCTCGCATGAATAATCTTTTTGAGTTTTATTATAATATTTAGCATTTGTTGAACTATAGTCATGCCACATGAAGCATTTAAATAATCCGCAGCAATCGAATTGTCTTGTTCCATCGGCATCGTATCTACCGATGCCCCCGCTTTTGTATCTGTTCTTTTTCTTGTATTCCTCTTCAGCCCACTTCGCTAAGTCGCTAGCTTTTGTAAAATCGTATTTCATTATTCTCCTCCTAATAATTCATTTAAATTTTTGCCTAGATCATATGCACCGCCAGTAAGTAATCCAGCGATTGCTACTGACCCACTAAAATCTTTTGTGATCACAAAATTAATAATACATGCAATAATACCAATTAATAAATTTTGAACTGGTATTAACTTATTATTAAATTTAGGATGCTTTTTAGCGATAATTCCGCAGACATATGTCACTATAATAGTAACTAATGTCATAATTACTTCAATATCCATTTAATTCACCTCACTTTCGTATTCGTTTACTAAAATTTCGCAGTGCTTTTTTGTTAGTGAATTATACCCCGATGAAAGATACACATCGCACGCCGATGTGCGTTCTCCCAAGGGAATATTATCATTCCAAATAACACTTTTTAAGCTCATTTGCTGGGTCGTTTTTAATGTATCTAATATATCATCATATTTATTGATTGTATTGTGAAGATACATAAACAAACTAAATACTAATCCAATAAAAAAAGCTATAAGTAAATATAGCTCTTTATATTTTTTTAATTTTTCCATTTTCATTCCTTTCTTATTCTATTTTTGTTACTCCGTTTGAACCCAAAATAATATACCGATCCCAATCATATAAATCGGATATAACAATTTTTGTGCTATCAAATGTTACTGAAAAATAATGTGTGCCATAAACATCTCTGATAATAGGAGCATTCGTTCCTTGCATTTGCAAAATTGATATGCATGCCGAACTTATTACAAGACAATTATCATAGTTGCTTCGTGAAAAAATATTCACACTTGTTTTGCCGCTAAAAGCACAAGTATAACATCCATTTCTTATTTCTTCAGTTAAAGAATTGATGTAATTGCAATTGTATCCAGCTTCATTACTTTCTGTTTTTGTGGATTTCAATTGTATTTTAGAATCGTTAATACTGTCTTCTACATTATCTTGTAAAAGATTCAAGTTATCAGCATTAACCGGAGTCGCTCCAGTTTCTCCTTTGTTTTTAAAATCAATTTTTTCCATTTCATATGGTTATTATTTTATGCTATTTCCATTTGCCAATCGCTAAGATAGTTGCCTTAAATTTTACTGAGGCACCACTAGAACCTCTCCCGATTCCTATATTTTTGTAAGAATTAATAGTAATTACTGGTTTTTCCCATTCCAATTTAAAGCATGCTCCAGTATCAATTTTTAGATCAACTATCACTTTTGGAACTTCTAAAAATGATTGAGGGAATGATATTGCATCACCATAATTTCCTACGAATAAATTGCCCCATACTTCGTTGCAAGAAATTGTAATTTCCTTTTCTTGACAAGTAATTAAAGTACCATCATCAAATTTTATCCACTCTCCAGTAATATTTGACCCCCGTTGTACAACTCCATTTATTACATTTTCTGTATTTTTTTGTAATAGATTTAAATTCTCGGCATTTATAGGAATTGCACCTACTTCGCCTTTATTCTTAAAATCGATTTTATTCATAAAATCGGCTTATTAATTCATTTTACTCTTTTCCAAAAAGCCACCACAGCATAAGGCTGTAAATTATTATGAGGTTGATTTCCTCCTGTCGAAGAAATCGTAAATTCATTGCCAGTATATCCAATTACAGCACTATTAGTTCCAGAACTACCTGCATAACTCCAATTAAAGCTATGACTATGACTCGGCATTTCGTCGATTGTTAATGTATGTGTTTTTTCTCCACCGGTTTTTCCAATAATACTAAAATCATTATCTGAGGTATCTAACCCAACCAGAGTTTTACCCGCAAATACTTTCTGCCACGAAAAACCTAAATAATTAGAATAATCTCCAGAATCTGCTTTAATAATAATGCTGCCAATTGGATAAATTAAATTCAAAACTTCATCAAAATTATAATTTAAATTATCAGCGTTTATTGGAATTGCTCCAGAGTCACCTTTGTTAGCAAATTCTTTTAGCATAATGCACCTCGAAAAAGAGTAGTGAATTGTGTTAAGCCACTACCCCCTTCCCATAAAGAGGTGCGATTAAATAACCGCACCTCCTTTCTTGCAAACGAACACGTTTGTTTGTTTGTTTGTTTGTTTGTTTGTTTGTTTGTTTGTTTGTTTGTTTGTTTGTAAGATTATCGCATTCTTACGAATGCTTGTCAATAGTTTTTCCATTATTTTCCTCCTTTTTTTAAACTATTTATTTCTTCTTTTAATTTTTCTATTTCTTCTTGTTGTTCTTTTATTGCTTGAAGACATAGGCTGGTCATTGAATAAATGTCTACACCTGTATTATCTTGACTTGTCACTGTTTTTGAATAATTGAATCCATCACCTATAACAAACCCCAAGTGTTTTTTGCTTCCATCTTCCTCACTTTTTAAATTATATTTGTATACATCAATATTCTTTATTTCTTCCAATGCACCAGCATATTTTTCAAAATTCTTTTTATGTTCTTTCAGTGATGTTTGATTTACTATTGGTGTCTTAACCCATTGGGATGTTATTTGAGTATCACTTTCTTCTTTGTCAGATAGTGATATAATAGGAATGCTTAAGGTATTAGTGAAATTAATAGTTCCGCCATTTGCACCAAACCAATTCCATACTCGAGCATTCATCGTAAAATAACAATCTTCATTATCTGTATCAGTTATTTTTATTTTTGATAATAATTCTTGTGAATGTAAATTTATATCTCCTCCTAAAATAGTCATATCTTTGGCTTGTACTTTACCATCTTTATCCACAGAAAAATTAGTAGAATTAATACTTAAATTTTTACTAGTTAAATTAATCTCATTACCAGCGATTAAATTTAAAATATCATTTGCAGTTAAATTCACTTGATCTGCATCAATTTCAAATAATGTTCCTTGTTCTGCATCCGCAGTCAATGCAGCCTTAACAATTTTTCCATTCGCATCAACTTTCAATACTATTTCACCAGCATGAAGTTGTATTTCAGAAGACAGATCTTCTGCCTTATTATCAGTATATTGTTTACTTTGTAATAAAACTCCTTTCTCAGAAATATCAATAGAATTATCTACATAAACTTCTGTTGCAAAAGTATCAGTGTAATCACTCTTTATGACATATTTTATTTTGTAATTTAATTCTAAATCATAGAATGATTCAAGCCACAATTTATTGTATCCAGTTTTAAGTGGGATGATTAACTCACCATAATCTTCAATAACTTCATTTTCCAACTTATAGAAACTTCCATCTTCATTTTCTCCTACTCTTCTTATTATTTTAGCATTATTTTCTTCTAAAACAAACTCATCGTAAGTATTATTGTCAATATAGTTAAGCCAATTTATCGGCAATTTAATTTTTTCTTTAATATTATCACTATATTCAATAATAAGATAACTATCTAATGGATATAGTGTATTTTCTGGATATAAATCGTTTGATGGATATACCAAACTCATTTGTCCGTGAATAGACAAGTACAGTAGATTACCCTCATATGCGTCATCCACATCTACATATGACGTTTCTTTAACTATATTAGTTAGGTTTTGTTGAAGACTTACACTTTCACTAATACTATCTAGATCCTGAGTTATAGAAGTGGTTTTTGATGTTCTATCTCCTATTTCTTCACCAATAATCTCTAATTTTCCCTCATCATAATCCAATCTACTACTAATTTTTTTAACTTTTTTATCTAAAGATTGAGCTTGTGTTTCTTTTTTTATATTAGTTAAAACATCCAATTTATAATTTCCGCTCCAGTCACCAAAATATGATATTGAATAATTAGCTATGGTAGGATAACTACAATTATTATCGGCAAATGTAATCACATCTCCAGCATGGACCAAAATATTTATCGGACAATTTCCAACTTCAAACGTATAAAATTCAAAGTTATTAATTAAATTATATATATTCTCGACATCTTCCTCACATGTTATAAATGTATTAGAAGTATCTAAATAAATTGTATCTCCAACATTATTTCCGTATATCCATGTCACAACACCAGTATCATATACAACTCTAGTTATTTTATGATATTCTCCAACTTGAAAATCATCACAATCATCTATATTAACAGAATGTGATGAATTTTTATTATGTCTTTCAAAATATAGTTTACCATCGCCTTTAATAGTAGCGTATCCTCCATTTAATTCAGCAACATAACTAATATAGGTTCGTGCATGTATCTCATTATTATACCAACTTATATGTTTATCTGCCCCCAAAAAATCTGTTACTCCAAGCTCAATATTATATTTTTGGCAAATATCTTTGACCAACTCCAATAATGTCACATATCCATTTTCACTAGCTGCTATTAACGGACTTGCATCATATGGTTTTTCCATTAGAGTTAAAGCATCAGTTAATTCAAAATCATATGTGTATTTATCCTCTACAACAGAATCAACGTGCAAAACCGCAATAGGAGTATCTTCTTCCATTATTTTTATTAGGTTAGGTATTGAATTTACCTTTGTTTTATCAACACTTAAATGAAAATAATTAGATGCAACACTTCCTAACGTAAATTCATTTGCAAAAAGTTCATATTCATTTTCTAAATTAGTATAAGAGTCTGTGTCTATTAAATTATTATCAAAATATATTTTTATCATTGCCCATCCACCTTTTCTTTTTGTACTAAGTTAAATGATAGTGAATAGTTCCCGTTTTGTTGTAATGAAGCCTTTTTTTTGCTGCATCTAAATTTCATTTCTGCATATTCAGTACCAAATATAGGATTTTTTGCTTTTATATAAATTGGATTACTTGATATCATATCAAGTATCTTAGTTAAATTTTCAAAACTTAAAGAATTATATGAAAATTGTAATTTTGACCAACTTTTTGAAACTACAAAATCTATTAGATTACCAGTATTTATAGATCTATAACTCTTATTATCTAAATCCTCCCAATCTATATCATACGATGTGGGAGTAGGCATAGTAATATATTCGCCAGATTTGCTTTTTTTTGCTTGCCATAAAAGCATTATATCACCTGCTTTCCTATTATTCTTGATTTATTATTTATATAATTTTGAGATGTTTTGCCAATTAAACTTCCAGTAATATTTGAAGTAAATTCTTTATCTTCTACAACAGATATTAATTTTTCTATTGCATTTACTATATCACTAGAATTTCCACTCATACCGCTTGCAGTTGGATTATATTTTGCGGGGATAACTGCTTCACCTTTATGAACCATTGCTAAATGATCATTCGGAACATAATTAGTCCCAACATCTAAACTCCAAATATTTTTCATTGTTTTAAAGAAACCATTTGAATAAGTATTTCCAGTAAACAAAGCAGAAAAACTTTCTCCTAATTTTGTGAAAAAATTAGAATAATTTTTTCTTGCCTTTGATGTATCCATATCAAGATCTATTGTTGTTTTTGACTTAGTACCATCTAATTTTTTTAATTTAGTTTTTAATTCATCAATCTTCTTTATATTGTTACTATACTCTGCTGAATTTTTTTCTAAAGTATTATTTGAATCTTCTAATTTTTTTATCTGATTTTCTAAATCTTTAGTAGTTAATATATTAATTTTATTTTTTAATTCTTCAATTCTTTTTATATTAGTTTTGTATTCTTCAGAGTTTTTTTCATATACATAGTTTGTGGCTTCAATATTTTCAATTTGAGTTTTCATGCTTTCAACTAAAACATCCACACCATCAGCTTCAAAATCTAAAGCTTCATATATTTTATATAAACTATTTATATAAACTTCATTTTTATCTACCACTGTCTCTATCATTTCTCTATACGCCGCTTTATTATTTGTCATTATTCCCTCTAAAAAACCTACATTATCATTTAATTCCTTTGTTGATTCAACAGATTTTTCATTTCTTTCAATTGATTGTTTTAAAGAATCAATTCCCATTTTCAAGGTATCTACTTCAAGAGTACCATCCTTTATTTTTTCAATCATTAGATCACTGGTTTTTTTCCATGCATTGCCTGTGCTAGTACTAGTGTCTTTAAAAGCTTGAATTTCTTCTTCCAATTTATCGAGTTCATTTTTTAATTCATTGACACCTTTATAAGTTAATGTTATTACAAATGGACTCGCTACAAGCAAACCTAATGTTCCTAATAAACCACTACCTTTTCCTAAAGATTTTAAAAGCAATCCGCTAGTAATTAAAGTAGCTTTCATTCCATCATCCAGATCTTTGAACCAATCAACCGCAGATTTTAAACTTTGTGCTAAGTTTGTTTTTTCCCACTCATTAAATTTTTGTGTAACTTCATCAACTTTTTCATAAAAATCATTTAAAGCATTTAAATCAGTTTGAATAGAACTAGATAGATTATTACTAGTATCTAAGTTTTGTATTTCATCAAATGATGCTAGAGTTTTATTTAGACTTTTTGATGCTTTATTCATGTTATTTATATTATTTGTAGTTACTTTTGTTAAAGAATTATAACCGGTAAAAAATTCAACTAATTTAGCGAAAATAATAACGCCATACTGACCAATATCAACAACCTTTTCTATTGCTGGGGCTAAAGTAACCCCTAGAGTATTTGAAATTAATTGACTAGATGCATTTAATTCTTCATTCATAGCTAAATAACTTGAAGCTGAACGACTTAAAAGTGACCATGCACTGTGTAAACTAAAAAGAGATAAGGTAAACCTTTTTATTGATTTTAAACCACCGCTAAATCCGTTTGTAGTATTCTTATTTATTTTATTTATTTTTTCATTCATTTCCTCAAAATTATCTAATTCTAATTTTCTGTTTTCTATTTTAGAATATAGTTCATCAACTTTGTTACCAGCTTTAGTTAAAGCTATTTCCGTTTTATTTAATTTTGATATTAATTTAGAATACTCCTCGCCATCTTGTTTATTTTTTGGAAACTCTTTCACTTCTTTTGCTAATTCGTTAAACTTACCATGTAAACTATCCGCTTCCATTTCTGCAATTAGTAATTCATTTGTAAATTTTTGCATTTTCATATCATCACTAAATTTAGTCGGAACTAAATCGCTAATAAAATTAAATTGTGGAGATATTTTTGCTTTTTCAGTCATTTTTTTCGCCCAACTATCAATTTCTGATAGACTTTTTTGTAATTGTTCTTTAAATTTAACAAAAGATATTTCTAAATCAACTCCAAATTTTTCATTCATATCTCATTTCACCACCTTTTAATTTATAATTTTTATTTTTTAAAAAATTAGGCATTTCTATAGTTGGCTCTGCCTTTTTTATAAATAATTCGGGACATGCTTCTTCCGCATTTTCGGGAAAGTTTGAAATGTAAGGTGAACGGGTTAAAGATGCAATTTTCCATATTTTAAAACCTACCCCTTCTTTTATTTTAACTATTGTGTTTTCTAATTCACCTAGACTCATTTCATACATTTCATTGTATTTTAATCCAAATTTTAAACCCTCATCATATAAAAGAATTATATACTCTCCAATATTTCTTTCTTCTTTTTCTCCATCGCCGCTTTGGCTATTTCTGTTTCTTTCTTTGTTTGTTGCCACTCCTTTTCTGATAAAAAACCGCTAGCTACCAAAGTTTCAAAAATAATATTTTCAAAAATTTCTTTAAAAGTCATTCCACTATCAATTAATTCATCATATAATTTTTGTGCATCATCAAGTGAATAAATTACGCCATCAAAACTTTTCATGTGTTGGAGCAGCTTAACACATGTTTTAACACTATATATTTGAACATAATTAATTAAAGGCATTTGAGTTTCTTCCTCAAGTTTCATTGCCTCTGCACTAGTAAGTCTAAACCTTTCTATTTTCCCATTTATTTCTTTTTCATAACATTTCATATTTGTATTCCTCTCTTTCATTTTATAAAAAAATAGGGTATTAAGTTTATCTTAATACCCACTCATTATGCTTCACTGTTAGGTATAGTTGTAACAATTTCCTCTTCTGGTGAGTGATACATTGTAAAACCCGCTATTGCATTTATATCAACTTGTTTGAAACCGTACTTAACTTTACTTTTATAGCTATGAACAATTCCATTTGATAATGTAATTTTCCAATAATAGCTTTTACCACTTGTTGCCAGTAAATCTACTATGTTAATATTTGCTGCTACTTCAGGATCTTCCATATTAAATTCAAATGCCATTTTTGGTGCTGGCATTAATGAATCCATTTCTGTTTCATATTTAATATTATCCAAAGTAGTTGTGGAGATTTTTTTTGGCTCATCTCCGATTGCTGGAATTGATAAAATTCCGTATATTCTAGCATAAGATCCACTTTCTGTTTCAGAATATTCAATTTTAGATCCTCCACTAGGTGTAACTTTTTTCATATTTTCCTCTCTTTCTTAAAAAATTAATTTTTTATTTTTTTCATCATATTTTACATAACCAGTTATCAATATTTTTCTAATATTATTCTCTAATGTTATATCCTTGCTATTACATTTAAAATTTAAATCTTTCAAATGATTTATCACTTCATAGGTTATACCATCAACTATTTCCAAAGTATTTTCTGTGCTTATATTTTTTTTAACTATTCTACCATTTATATCAATCTGTGATATTCTATTTTTTGAGTCATCGCTTGATATAAATGTTTCTTGCAATTCATATCCAAAGTAAGTCTTACCGTTTTCAACAATATCATCAGGAATAGGAACCCCACTTTCTAAATTATCTATTTCATCTAATTTAGATTGTATTAATTCTCTTATTTCTTTCATTTCTTCACAGCCTTTCTTAAATTTTCAATGTATGTTTCTTTGTTCTTTAGTAATGCAGGTTGAAAATGTGGTCTTGCAATCATACCTGTAGTGGTAACAAACATGTGGTAATACTCATCGTAATAACACCACGGGGTTAACCTATAACCGTATCCATGAGGATAATTATTTGTATTTGCTCCCTCGATACCAGTTCCCCACTCAATTAATGCTCCTAGTGGAACTTTTGCCCATTTAGGGTTTGGACCCCCAACAAGCAAGTCAGAAAAAACAGAAGTCCTGATTAACCCATCTTTAACTTCTGTTTCTCCTATTTTAATACTTGAAATGTATACACCACTTCTTGTAGGAGCGGTATTGATAATATCTTCCCATATTTTTTTCGCTGTATCTCTTTGAGCTTCTACTAATTCTTTTTCTAATTTTTTCCCCCAAGTGGATACACTAGCACTCAGTTTATCAATCGACTTCATACAAGTTCAATATCAATCCATTTAGACTTTACAGATATAACTTTATATCTTTTATTATCTATTAATAAATAATATTTAGATATATTGTCGTCTGTATTATTTAATTTTGTTGATAAATAATTTTCTAACTTGTTATATGGTGTAGATAACCTAAAAGTTTTATTAATATTTGCTCCATAGATACTCGCACTAACCTCATCGGTTAATTCTTGCAATATACCCTTATAATCTTCTTTATTTTCATAAGTGTCAATAAAGGTACCATTTTTCTGCTTTACTTTACTAGCAAATTGCAAAGTGCAAGGTTTTAATCTTCTTAATTGCATCATATCATTATCCTTTTGTTTTGTCTAATAATATCATTTTGCATTGTTTCCACCGCTCTATCATAAGTATTTGATATGCCGTTTGAACTACCAGAAGTTACATCCTCCACTCCTCTTTGCAAATAAATAGTTTTTACACATTTTTTAATATTACTTTTTAATATCAATAATTGACTATCTTTGTCTCTTTTAAATCTTCTGTTGGACATAAAAAGAGCATCTTCTATTACATCATCCAACAGAAACTCAAGCACATCTTTATCTTCACGATAATTATCACTTAAGTCTTTAATTATTTCTTCAAGAATTTCTTCTCTCATTTAGATGCTCCTTTCTCATCTAAGCAGCTGGTTGTTTTGACACATAAATAGCAGCTTTTTTGTTATTTCTAACAAATGCAGTGTAATATACACGTCCTTCAACTAGACTTCCACTTACACCAACAGCATCGTTATGAATTTTGTATTCTGCTAATTTAACTGCAAATGTTGTTGCTACTGGATGTGCAAGAATAAAGTTAACATTTTCAGGTAAAGTCTTTGATGGAACTTTTTGAATATTAACCCCGTCCATTTCTCCAATAACACCCTTGATTCTTAATTCTTGACCAATTTCACTGTCTAAAATAGCTCTTTCGTCAGATTTAAGATTTTTAATGAATTTTGGATTACCAACACAAACTCTTCCTTGTTCTGGAACACTCAATTCATCTTGTTCTGCATTAGCCTCTGCTAAAGCATCATAAGCATTTGTCTTATCAATAGTTTCTTCAACAGTCTTGCCTGCATTAGTTACCATTTTTTCATAAACATACTTATCTGTTTCTGGAATAACTTCTTCTGTTATTTGTCTTGCAAGAGCTGTACCAGCATTTAAAGCTCCCAATGTTTCATCTTCGTCCATTTTATCAATAGCAAATGTGAAACTTCTATCCTTTTCCATAGAAACTTCTTGGTTTTCAGTTGCTAGATCCTTTACAGTTCCATATCTTGCGGTTCCCTCAGTATTTCTGCCATAATCATTCATTGGAGCAGTTCCAACTGAATAAATTTTAATGGATTTTGAACCTATAAAGTCATAATCGCTATTTACTACTAAAGTAGACTTACTTTGTTCTGCAAATGCTTCATCCACTACTGAACTAAATTTTGTTGCTAAGTTTATCATAATATCAATCCTCCTATTTCTTTTTCATAAACTTTTTAAATCCCTCAATATAAGGGTCTAATGATTCTTTATTATCACCAATTGCTTTTGGCGGATTTTGTTTTAACTTATCTTTTAAATAAGCTTCTAAGTCCGCACTTCTAGTTTTTGCTAGATTATCAATTTTTTCTGATACACTTTCTGCTGTTTCTTTAGTAAAATCCCAATCTTTTAGATAACCAAGTGGTAATCCTTTTTCGGTTGCTAAAGTGTTTGCTTGTGTTTGAAGTGTTAAAGAATTAATTTTATTTGTTAATTCTTCATTTTCCTTTGTTTTTTTGTCTAGTTCGTAGTTAAGCTTTTGTTCAGCATCCATCTTGGCTAATTTTTCAGCTTCAGTTTGTTTAACTTTAGCTTCTTGTAACAATTCTTCCCTCAGCTTAGCCTTTTCTGCGGAAACAATCTTATTTAGTTCATCTCTTGTATAAGTCTTTTCCTTAGCCTCAGGAACAACTTTATCATTTGATTCCCCACTCGCTGTATTTACGGCATCAGCATTTGCCACATTTTCGCCACTAGGTTCTCCAAATAGTTGAATGTCTAGTGACATAAATTTTTGATTATCTTTCATAATCTTCCTCCTATCTTTCTCGGTCGATAAAACCAAATAATCCGTTACGGTGGATTATCCCAAACAAAAAGACATATTTCTATGTCCCTAGTGCTTTATAAGCACCATAAAGTAAATAAATTAGTTTACTTACTTTATGCTACCTATAAAGTAGCATATTTTATCAATAATTAATCATATTATTTAATGGTCGGGGCAACAAGATTTGAACTTGTAACCTCTAGTTCCCAAAACTAGTGCACTACCAAATTGTGCTATGTCCCGATATGCTATAAATAGCATATATGTAATTTATCACATACATTTTTGACATTTGTAAAGAAATATGCTATAATGTATGTGTAATTACATTTGAGATTTGCCTTGGTCCGTATTTGGGACTGATGGTTAATCTCTTTTTTTTGTTCTCTGATAAACCATAATTACTTTTTGATTTTGTTTTATTATTACTTTATCCACCCATTTTCTATCCTTGCTTTTATAAATCAAATTTAATTGTTTATCAAACATTTCTGTCGTTATTTTGCTGTTACTGATATCAAAAATAAAATTATTTGATTGACTTTTCTTTTTCTTGATTGCAGAATCAAGTGTGTGTTTTCCGTTCCCTGTAATTTCTTTTAAATCCCAATATTCATCTTTAAATAAGTAATCAGCTGTTGATATACCCTCTGGACTATTTATTCTAGGAAGCATATATATTTCACCACCAAAGGTATTTTCTAGCCACTCCGCTATTTCCTTTTCTTTATCAGAATAATCTAATACAACTTTTTTACCATCAACTTGATATTTAATACCATCTTTTTCAAAGTATTGTCTGTCTTTTACTTTATGGCTATTAGGTGTTGCATTATCTAGCCAACTCTGAGTAACATCCACATAATTATTTGGAGTTTCATTATATTCCTTTTTCATTTCATTATATCTAGCTTTTAAGCTTTCCCATTCTCCAGGATTATTTAATTTCATTTTTACAAATTCGTCAACATTATTTGGAACTTTATCTCCAAAGTATTTCTTATATCTAGCAAATTGTTCTTTATCAAACTCATTTTCTATATTAGTACTATTTCTTATTTCCTCAGTTACTTTATTATCTAATTGATAAGTAATTGTACTTCTACACCAGTGAAAGTGATTATTGATGGGAGGCAAATTTTCGCCTTTTACTAAGCCTTTTGTGTGATATGTTATTACTTTACCATCCCCTTCACTATATCTTTGGTAGACATTCATTTCGTTTAACTTAAATATTTGATTATTAAGTGTTTCGCACATCTTTGTTGTTCTTTTATCTGTAATTGCAACAAAACGACATTCTTTGGTATTTGTATCAATTCCAGCTTGGAGATATGCATCATTCGCAATATTTTCAACGATGTTTTCTATTCCACCACTTATTTTATCTCCATTTACATTAATGAGTCTATTATCTATTTTATTAAATAATTCTTGATACATTTTATTATCCACATCAAGTCCTTTTCCAAATTGAATGTTATTTAATGTTTTCTTTATTACTTCATCTGCATTTGTTAACGTTAATGTTTGAAGATATCCTTTTGGTGTCATATTAAATATTGGAATATTAAGTATTGTATATAGTATCTCATTTTTAAAAGATATAGGTTTCTTTGTTCCTATATCCTTTATTCCTTTTTCGTAACTATCTTTGCATACTTCATAAAATAATAAATTAGTATACTCATCTAATCTCTTATTCTCTTCAACGTATATTCCCATAAGCATTATTTCTAACATCTCTAAGTAAGTAATATTCTTCTTAGAATATATTAACCTTGCCTTATAACCAAAATAATCCTTTAATAAGCCCTTTTCTTTAAGCTCTTGAATAAATCTATTAACTCTGTTCTTTTTGCTCTTAGGAATAGGTTTATTTATATCTGCATACTCTATATCTAGTTCATTAAAAAGGTTTTGAATATTATCTTTAGTTTTTTGATTGACTGTCATATAACTCTTTAGATATTTTAATAAGTATTTATTGATATTTTCCCATCGTTCGTTTAGTATTTGTTCATTACTCATTTAGAACACCTACTTTTCTTTTTCTTTATTCTTATTATCTACTTCTTCAATTATTTCGTTAGGTTTCTTATCTGTCTTTATTTCTTCTTTACCAGTTTGTTCTTGAATAGTCGGTTCTTCTATATTTGCTCCGTTATCAGACAACATTTGCATCCTTTCAATATTTTTCAACATGTTATCCTCTGCTTCGGTATCTTTCTTATTTTTTTCATCAATATAGTTATATCCAAGTTTTTCAATAATGGTTTGTTCAGATAAAACATTTTGAAGTTTTAATGTACTATCTATTTTTTCGTCATCATTTGCTGGTAAGTTTTTAGGTAATTCAATATTAACATCTCTAAAATCGTATTGTTTTCCTTTTTTTAAGTTGATTCTACCAAAAATAAGTTCAAATCTTCTTTGATATGCTTTTTTTAGTTCTGATATAACATTTGCTGTCATCATATTCATAATATAGAATTTTCTATCAATTGCACTCGCATTTAAATCCGCACTATTAAATGCTAGATCGTTAGTATTAGGAATGCCGGCTAATTGAAACATCAAATTAGTATAAACTTTTAATATTTCAACAGCTCCATTACTATCAAGAGGTTTTACTATCCATTCTACATCACCATTTTCTCCAACGTATAATGTTTTTGCCTGAATTATATATTCATCCTCTTTTTTTCTTGCAGGATTTATTTTTTTTACTTCAACTTCTTCTCCATTTTCGTCGGTTACAAACTCTGTTAATGTAATTGGGTTTTCTGTTGCATAATTACTAAACTTCAACTTGCATTCAGTATCATTATATTGGAATGTATTTCTTATGTTTTGAATTAATTGTTCATGAGCTAGAATTATATCTTCACACGGTTCAAATATTGCAAAATCTGTTTCTACTGCTATCGCTGGAACATCACCCCAGTTATGGTTCTCATTATCCGTTTCTTTTACTTCTTTGTAATTTTCGGTTAGTGAATATGTTTTTGTACCTAGTTTATCTGTTATTTCACACTTTCTAACTATTTTATCATTAATATCTTTTTCTTCCCACACTCTTACTAGAGCTAGTAAATTAGCTGGTATACTATAATCCCATATTGCTACCGTATGAAGAGGACTATACTTAGAATAAACTATCTCATTATATTCATTTTCATAAAGAACTTCATAGCAACTAGTAAGTTCTAGTATATCATGAATTAAATCATGATTTTCTGTTCCGTCATCGTTATAGCTAACAATATAATCAATAATTATTTCCATTTCTTCTTTATATGTTTCATCACTTATATTTTTGTCTAATACCTCTTTAAGTAATTTTTGTTTTTTTTCATCGACTGTTGTTGCAACAGAATAAATTGGTTTACCACTTAAATATCCAGCTGATATATCAGTTAAAAATTTTTCATAACTAACTACTGTCTTGCTTTTTTCACCACTAAACATTAATTTTTTATCATCTGCTTTTCTTGAATATATTTCATGCAGCTTTCTTCTTTTTTCAAGAATTGGATTAATTTTTTGCAATAACTTAGGTATTGTTTCGCTTATATTGTTTTTATCTGTTATAGTTTCAATGTTACTAATTCTAAGCATCTTTATTTACCTCCTTTATATCAAACTTTTCTTTTTTATCAATAATAAAAACTTTACCATTTGCTAATGATAAAGCTTTATCTTTAATAATTTCATATTCTTCTTTTTTCTTATTAATATAGAATTTATACCTCTTCTTTTCATCAATCCATAAAATTCCCATCGTTTCTACAATAATAGGAACAGTATTATCTTCTGATAAATTATCAAATATAATTAATTCCTCATTATCTTTTAAAGGCAACAAACTACACAAAACATCTTTTATATAGTTCTCACTGTTATTTGTAATTAATATGTAACTATTCATTTATAACACTCTCCTATCGCTTATTTCCCATTTACTTTTTTTCATATCACTTTCTCTTGAGTATCTTGTTAAGTCTATCGTATGATTGTTTTCATCTGGAAATTTACTTATAAAATTACCATACTTATCTTTTTGATATTCATATGTTTTAAATTCTCTTGCTGCATTAGGGCACCTTTCGGGGTCTATTATTATCTCTTGCAAGTCTTGAAGCCATTTGATACCATATTCAACACTATCAGGTCCTTTCTTTGCTCCTATTATCCTTAAAGTACCATATGAGTTCATTTCAGCAATACTTTTAGGTTCAGCACTATCTGCAGTTATATAAGAGGTTCCAATTTTTCTTTTGACTATTTCCTCCCACAACTTTCTATTAGACATATTTACTTGATATATTTCGTTAAAAATATAAAGACGTTTCCTTGTCTTATCATAATGATTTTGTCCATAACATGCTGGATCTACTGCGAACCCATAATCGATTCCATCTGCTATGTTATCAAAATGTCTTATTTCATCATCAGTTATCTTTCTTAATGTTACATTTCTAAACACCGCACCACCTGTTCCTGTTGCCTCTCCTAAATATTCGTTTCTATATGCTAGTTCGTCTTGTTCTTTTAAAGCGTTAGCTTCTATAAAAAATTCTTCTCCTAGCCATTCTTTTGGCACATCTAAATATGTGCTAGAATGTACCAACCTATCTTTTCTTTCTTTTAATACCTCGGTATTAACCCAATTAGATAACATTTTGGGCGGATTATATGAATAAAATACTTCATATCCAGTCCCACCTCTTAAGAGTGATTGATTAATACTTCTTATCTCAGGCATTCCAAAAAATTCATCCAATTCTTCATACCAAACATATTCACAAAAACCTTTCTTAAATTTTATAGATTTAATTTTTCTATGATCATCTTTATTGTTAGCACTTCTGAATCTTATTTCCTGACCAGTAGGTTTATAAATAAGTTTTAATGGGCTAGTTTTAGCATCCCAATAGTTTGATACCTCTAATATTTCAATCCCCCATAATATTTGGGCATATACACTGTCAGTTAATGTGTCGCCTACTTTTCTAAGAGCCACAGCATTTGAATAAATACCATTTTGGGCATCAATCATCATAAGTAGCGGTATTGCTACACCTATAAAACTTGACTTTGTACTACCTCTTCCGCCATTAATCCAATAATGAGTATGTTTATGCTCTAGCACATCTTCTAACAAGCCATGAAAATGTGGTGCTATTGCATTATACGGGTTCATTATTTCGGCCTCTCTATGTTTATAATTGGAGGATTTAGGTTTTGTACTTGTTCAATAGGTTTTTCGCCAATAGTATCTCGTATTATTTCATAAGCCTTTGTATTTCCTTTTAAGGCTTCTTGATATAATGAAATAGTTAATGCCATTTGATTATCTATTTCTTTTTCTTTTATACCTAATTCTTTTATTTGTTTAGTTAATTTTTCATTTTTCAAAGGTAAATTAAGTAATATTTCTAATTGTTCTCTCATGGCTTTTCTTTCTCTTCTTGCCTTACCGCTTGCTATACCACCTTTTTTGCCATTTATTTTGGCTTCTTCTCGGCTTTGGTTGCTATCTTTTGGCTTAAGATTTTCTATATTTGCCATATTATCATTCACCTGCCTTTTTTATATTTTTCGCTCTATATAATCATAACCACTATTTTTAGTTAAATTTTTCCACACTCTAGTACCATAACCATATCTAATAGTTTGAATATTTTCATGTGTTAGGTTTGCTTTATTTACTTTTGATAATAATTTATTTGCTCCATCATCCCACTTTTTATCACTAGTTCTTGCTCTTTTAATCATTTTATTTCTATCGCTTTCTTTAAACGACTTTGATTTTTGAATTGTATATGTTTTTTCTTTAGCGACTGCTCTTGTGCTATTTAGATTTAACGTTGAATTATTAATAACATCTGCACCACTGAAAGAACCTCCTAATACTCGCCGCTCATCTGCGGGATGGTTATGAGTTAATCTGGTCACTTTGTTAAAATCCGGATGACTTGTTGGTATTCCAACCGCTCCACTATTATAACTTGTTCCCGCAACAACTATCTTTCCATTTTCATCATATAAACCTACATATTCAACATTCTTACTTCTTATTTTTTCTTCAAACTCCAAATAGTTCATACCTTTATATTTATCTGTTTTATCATAAAATGGCATTGGTTTATTATTACCTTTAGTATTTATTCCCTCTTTACTATATCCAGAATCTGCACCTCTTCCACCATTTAAAATTAAATTGCACATTATTTTTTTCACATTATATTTCCTTTCATACATTAAAAAAACAAGCACTTGCTTGTTTTACTTATTTTATAAAATTAAAACTACTAACAAAATCCTATCCCATCTATATCAGGATATAACTTCTGCATTTCTTTCATTCTTTCAGTCGGATCTTTTATTGCCAATATTCTATCAATTTCTTTGCTTTCTTCATCGCTAATATCATCTGCTTCTTCTATAACTTCCTTAGCAAATTCATCAGCACTATCTTTAATAATCTTATCTAATTCTTCCTTAGTAAGTTCTTTGTTTTCCACAATATAACCTCCATTTCTTTGTTATATATATATTATAGCATTTGACTTACTGTTTGTCAATTTTTGGTGTTTTTATATTCATCTTTTTATATTCATCTTTTCTGTTACTTTATTATCTATATATATTACGTTTATACCTTTAAAATCATAATCTATTTTTCCACCATATACAATTATAGTTGATGGTTCTATTTGTTTTATCATTTCATTTACTCCATCTTTCCAAATTGCTAGGGCGTTATTATCTTTCTTAACACCTATTGTACTAATTGATACAATAGATCGTTTAGGTATTCCTTGAAAACAATAATCAAAGGATTCTGTTTCTGCCCAACTTATTGTTGGGATAACTTTTATACCTTGTCTTTGATAAAATTGACCAATTAATCTGCTCCTATAGATATTCCATATTTTCATAGGCATTGGCATATCCATGTATAAACTAAAATCTGGTGATAATATACATTCGTATTCTTTTAATATATCTATATAATCTTCCGGATTATTCCATACTCTTTCAAACTGGTAATCATCTAAATAAAAGTGTATTCCTACATTCTTTTCTTTACTTGTCTTAGCATAATTAAATCCTATTAAATCTTTAGGAATATAGTTATCATTTTTTATAATAGGCATTTCCCAAAACCCTTTAGAACAAAAATTATAATCAAATATTTTTAAATTATATGTGTTAATCGTTCTTATTCTTTCATTGTCCTTAAATTCAATATCTTCTGTTTCTTCTTTATTGCTACCAGAGATGTTAACATCTAAATTCAAATTAATATCAAAACCAGTAAGTGATAAATCAAAATTTTCGTTATTTAATTCTATTAGTAAATCATTTAGTTTTTCTTCATCCCATTGCCCAGTTATTTTATTTAATGCTATATTTAATAATTTTTCTTTATCTTTTTCAACATCAAGTTCTATAACATCTACTTCTTCGAACCCTAGATCTTTTAATACTGTGTAACGTTGATGCCCACCTATTATAGTATTATCTTTATTAATAATAATCGGTTCAACATAACCAAATTCCTCAATACTTCTTTTGATATTTTGATATTCTTGATCTTTTGGAGTTAAGTTTTTTCTTGGATTATATTTTGCTTTTTTTAAATCTTTTATTTTCTTTTTTATTAGTTCCATTAAGAATCACTCCTTTTAATGAATATCAAGTAGTTCAAATAATATTTATTTTCTTTTTGTTTTTTTCTTAGAACTATTACCTTTGCTTTCAAGAACAATTTCAACTAATCCTTTGCTCAATAAAAGGTTGCCTCTTTCTTCTGTCACCGATAAAACCTCATTAAGCGTAACTGTTCTGTTTAATTGCAAATCTTTGTAAGCTTTAATAACTTTAACTTTCATCTTCTTCATCTCCTTTAAATTCAATTATTTCCCATATTTCTTCTTTATGTGCCGAGAGAACGCTTGTAACAATACTAAACAATAACATTGCCACAACTAATACTACACTTATCAATTCTCTCATTTATCCTCCTCAGTAAAATAGAATAGCAGCCACGCTCTGCTAATGTGCTTTTTATTAACTGGGCAGCCTTATAACCTCACAAATGAGTAAACCGGTGTCGTGTTGATTCAACTATTTTAATAGTGCCATTGTTAAAATTAAAAAAACAACAAAGTTTTAACACATGTCACTAGCAATCTCGCTTTTGGTTGTTTTCTAGGGTATTAGCGGTTTCCCTCGTGCTTTCTAAGCACTATAGGATGAATATATTAACTATATTCACTCTATGCTACTTAGAAAATGAGTGAGAGAACACATTTCTGCGTTCTCCCGAGATGATAATTCATGGAACTTATAATTATTCCATGATATCATTATACACCAAATTAATGTGCAATTGTGTGCAATTGTGTGCAATCTTCATCTTTTTAACCATAAAAACAAAAAAAGAGCCAAGGCACTAGCTCTTTTATATATAAAAATGGTAGCTATCACAATAAATTTAATTCTTCTTTAATTCCTTTTTGTAAAATTTTAGAAAAATTTAACCCTTTTGTTTCTGCTAAATTTTTAAGCCATTCAGGCATGGTTACAGTTGTCTTAACTGTCTTGGCTGATAATTTTCTTTCGTGTTCTAAAACATTTAATTCAACCATACTTATAAATTCTCCATTATTTAATTTTACATTCATATAGTCATATGTTGGACTTGGCAATTCATCATACTCAGGTAACATATTATATAAAGCGTCTTGTGCCATATAATATGCATCATCAAAACCAACTCCATAAGTAAAAATATTATCAAAATCTAAAAATCTAACATTGTATGATTCTCCCTCTTTTGAAAAAATTGCTGGATAAAAATAATTATTCATTTTTCTCGATGTTTATTGTTAAGTATTGATGAGCTCAAGGGATTATACTTTAATCCCTGTGCTTTTCTCAATATTTGATAAAGTCCCCTTGGGTATATCCCCTTTGTGGTTAGGAACTATACATACTTTTGTGCCTTTTCTGTACTTCATATGAGAGCCTTTTTGACTGACATATTCCCAACCATCTTTTTCAAGTGCCTTTATCACTTTTTTAACAACTACCATCTTGCCTCCTCTCACTTACAAGTTAATTATACCACATTTTTCAACACGTGTCAACACATATTTTTATATGTTATAATATATTATATGTTTCTTTTCCCTTTGTTATACAAATTATGACATTGCCTAAGACTATAATTGAATAGTTTTGTTATATCTCTCCATTTCCAGTGCAAATTATCCCTAAAATAAACTATGCAATGTTCTACACTATTATTTGCTATCATTTCCTTTATCTCTTCTACAGCTAATTCTTTATATGAATTATATGAATCTTTTACTATATCAAACTCATTTTCTAACTCTTCTTTTTTAATTACTTTATTCAACATAATATCTCCTTGTCTTCCCCCTGAGGTCATTATATCTTTGTAATTTATTGCTGTTATATCAGTTGTGGCTCTGTTATACTTCTCCGCTAGTCTAATTAGTCTGGCCTTGAGAACTTTCATTTCATCAAATATTTCTCTTATAGTAAGTTTCTTCTCAATCATCTATCCTCCATTTCAATTTCTCTTTTAGCTTGAGATTTTAATCTTGCTCTTAAAACCCCATTTATTTTTTTGTTTTTTCTTCTTGCGACTATGTCTTCGCTATAGCATTTCATTTCTTTTATAATAAACGCTTTTTTTATTATTCTTTTGTTTTTGCCCCTGTCTTTTTTGGTTCTGCTTATTTTTAATCTTCCTCCTCAAGATTTTTAATTCTTTCCAATTGTCTTTCGATTTTATAATTCATTACTTCTTCAATATCTTTATCCTCAATCTTATAAAAATATTGTATTTGCTTTAGCATTACAAGCACATCAGCGATTTCTTCTGCTATATGTTCTTCTTTTATTTCTGTTTCATCAAAATCATAAACCTCTAAATTTTCTATATGTTCATTAAATTCTTCATATCTTATAATTGCCTCATTTAATTCAAATATTTCACTTTGAAAATACTTTAATTGTGGCAATACTCCATAATTATTAATTATTTTTAATAATTTTTCTTGCATATTTATTCTCCCTTTTTGTATTGATATAATTTGTAATATTTACCATTTGATTTATCTAATTTTCTATTATCTCTAATGCCACTTGTAACTTTTGAAAAGAAACTATCTATACATCTTTTGGTAGTGTTAAAATAATTCGCACATTCTTGTCTATTTTCAAATATGGCAATTAGATTATCTTTATCATCATACATAGCTATAAACATTATGCATCACCTTATGATTTCTTTTTCTTACTTTGTTTATCTTTTGTTGGTATTTTTGGCATTTCCTTTTGTAATTTTTCTTTGTCTTCCTTAGATAATTCTTCAGCTTCTGTATATTTTTTTAAAGCTGTTTTTACTTTTCTAATTTCTTTTTCTAATCTTTCTTTTTCTGCTTCAAGCATTTTATTTTTTCTATCAGTGTCGGTTGCAAAACCAGACATCTTTTGGAATTCTTCAATCAAAATTTCGTGATTATTTTTTAATTCTCTATACTTTTTAAATGCCATTAAAAGTTCAAACTTTGATTCTGTCTCAAAATCTATCTTTTTTATTTTTCTCATTTTATTTCTCCTTTTTCAAAATCTATTTGATAATTATTTTTATTACCAAACTTTTTATCACAATCAAATGCTTTTTTTAACATATTAAATGCTCTTTTTTTATAATCATTTATAGCCTCATTATAATCAGTAGTGGCTTTATATCCTAATGAGTTTGAATGGGTAATGTAAGTATCTACTTCCCCTGAAACAAATTTTTTATTCCAATCTTCTACTGCTTGTCTCCACTCTCTCGATGAAATATTTATTCCATCTCTATGAAGCTCTAATAAAATTGTTTTTTGTTTTTTCCATTTTGATAAATCAACTCTATTTATCATTTATCTCCCACCTTTCTTATTGAACTTGTTTTCTAAACAAATTTTTTCTATTTCTGTAAGTTTTGGTGCTTCTTTATATGTTTTTATATCCATATCATAAACTAAACCAACCATCTTACAACTATTACCTTTAGTTTTA
>CAYZJZ010000001.1:47490-57476 GCA_964478905.1 uncultured Eubacteriales bacterium | reverse complement strand
CTTTCGAGCTGGATTTTTTGTTAAGGCGTCACTATTTTAGGACAGCCTCTTTTTTGCTACCAATTTCATTTAATTTTTTGTCTTTAAATTATACTGTGAACTAATTTGAACTTTATCACTATCTTCTTTATTTACAACAAAAGTCATCGGATCTCCATCACTAACAAATTTCTCTTCCGGATGTTCATCAAAATATTTAATCCAATAATCAAAATCTTTATCTACTTTATCTTTTCCAGCTACTCTAACTCTAGAAAGGCTCTTTAAATTAAGCTCCTTATTTATTGGAGAAAGTTCCGGAGAAGAACCGTAAAGTAACACTACACCTTTATTCTCATATTTAAATCCATCATATGTTCCGGAATAAACCTGTTCTTTATAATTTTTAGTCATACTTCCACCCGGAATTGAAAAAGAATTAATTACATAGCCGGGCATTAACTCATCAACAAATTTAGCCAGTCCTCCAACTTCTTCTATAACCTTTTCAGCCGAAGTAGCTTTCTGTAACGCATAGTGATTTTTTGTTTGATTACCAATTTCAAATCCTTGTCCAACTAAATACTCAAGCCTTTGTCTTAAAGTTCCGGTAGAACCGAAAAAGTTAGTAGACATTATATAAAAAGTTCCTCTCATAGGGAAATCAGAATGTTCCTCTGAAAACTTTTTATATATAGCCACTGCAGTATTTTCCTTTGGTACAAGCTTTCCATCTATTCTTTCAAAGCTAAGTTGGCCGGCAGTTCCGTCGTCAAAAGTTAAAATAACCGGAGTTTTTCCATAAGGTACATCTATATATCCATTAAGATAATCAGTCATATTTATAGGGTAATAATTCTTATCATATAAAGTCTGTAAATCTTTTCTGAAATTATCAAAAGACCTTGTCCACCCATCCGACTGAGTTTCAGCAAACTTATGATACATTAAAATCATTATCTTTCCATTTTCGTTGCAAATAGATATATCTTTTTCAGGAACTTTATTTTCTTCCTCATTTTTAGAAATACTTTCTTCACTTTCATTATTGTCTTTTTTATCAAACAGGCCACTAAACCAACTTTTTTTCTCATCTTCTTTACTTTCGCTAACATCTTTTACGTCTTCATACTTAGGCAGTTCAACATATGATAAATCATTTTTCTTTTTAATTTCGCCCTGCCCATTGGAAAAATCCACATTTTTATAATAAAAAATAGAAGAAAACGTAATCAACAATACTGTCGCTCCTGCTAAAACAATTGCTTTTTTCAAACTTGATCAACTCCTTAAAACAGTGCCTTAAATTCATTACTTGAAAATACATCTTTAGGTGAACCTTGTTTTATTACTGTTTTATCCAACAAAACAACTTTATCCGCATATTTTTTTACAGAATCAAAATCGTGAGAAATCAAAATTATAGTCAAATCATACTTCTTTCTCATCTTAGAAACCATATCATAAAAAATACTCATACCCTTCATATCAACACCGGAAACCGGTTCATCAAGAAGTAATATATCCGGCATAGGTGTAAGAGCCAATGCAAGTAAAACTCTTTGTAACTCTCCTCCTGATAAATCGCCTAATCTTTTTTCAATTAACTCTTCCGCTTCAACCTTTTTTAGCGCCTCTACCGCATTTGATTTTATACTTTTTTTATACAAAATCCATGAAGGAAAGTTAGAGTATGTAATATTAAATAAATCCTTCACACTAACAGGACTTGTTTTATCAAAATCCAAGAATTGAGGCACATAACCAATTCGTGGTTCTCTAGCTAATCTGTCTTTTTCATCTACAAAAGATAATGTACCTTCATGAGGAATTTCGCCTAAAATAGCCTTTAGGAAAGTAGTTTTTCCAGCTCCGTTCGGACCGATAATCGCAGTCAAATCTCCACAGTGAATATGAAGATTTACATTCTCTAAAATAGTAGTATTACCCTTTTTCACTGAAAAATTAGTAATTTTTGTACAACACAAATTACACTTTTTCAATTTTAAAATCATTTTATACTCTCCCTTATCGTTTCTATATTTTGTTTCATCTTATTTTCATAATCGTAAATATTTCCGTCTCCACTTGTAATAGAATCTAAAGTATATATATTAACATTAGCTTCATTTGCAATAGTCTGAGCTAATTTGCTAGAATAATCGGGTTCTATAAAAATTCCACAAACTTCATTCTCTTTGATATTATTTATAATATTTTTCATTTCCTTTTGAGTAGGAGATTGTCCTTCCTCTCTTTCAATAACATCAACAATGTCAATATCAAAGTCATCCGCAAAATAAGGGAAAGCATCATGCGTAGTAACAATTTTTATATCTTTATTGGCATCATATAAACTCTCTCTTAGCTGATTTCTTAAACTCTTTAGTCTATCTACATAAGCATTTTTATTCTCTAAATATTTATCTCTATTAGCCTCGTCTATTTCTGCAAGTTCATTTCCTATCTTTTCAACCTGAGAAATAGCATTAGATATACTAAGCCACGTATGTTCATTAGGCTCGTCCTCATATTTACTTTGCAATAATTCCAATTCATCACTCGCATCAATTACCTGCAACTCTTCTTTTTCATATACCTTTTCTAAAAAACTTTCAAGTCCTGCACCATTTATAATAAAAACATCTGCATTTTCAATCTTCTTCATATCACTTGTATCCAAATGATAATCGTGTAAACAACCGCTATGATTATCAGACATATTTTGAACAGTAACATTCGGAACATCTTTTGCTATATTTTTAGCAAAAACATACGTTGTATAAAAAGAAGTAACAATATCAAAAGACTCCGTTTCTTCTTTTTCCACATTTCCACAACCTGTAAGAACTAAAAGTAAAGCAACAACTAAATATCTACACTTCACACAAAACCCTCCATACCCATAAGTTATAAAGTCGTAACCAATATTCCGGCAAGAAAGCCGAAGATATACGCAACAACAGAACTTCTTCCTTTATAAAGATCTCTGGATTCAGGAATTAACTCACCGCTAACAATATACAACATAGCACCACCCGCAAATCCTAAAGACAATCCGATAGTAATTTCAGAAATTCCTCCGGCAAAAGCTCCAATCAAAGCTCCTATTCCGGTCGGAACACCAGATAAAAACGCCAACCCTACAGCCTTAGAAAAACCGGTTCCAGCTCTTCTCAAAGGCAAAGTAATAGCAATTCCCTCAGGTACATCATGTAAAGCAATAACAATAGCCAAAGTAATTCCCATATTTACTGAGACTCCAAAGCCTGAGCCAATAGCAAGCCCTTCAGGTAAATTATGCAACATTATTCCAATAAAAATTAAGAAACCAGCTCTAAATAAATCTTCATCGGTATTACGTTTTTTGGTAGCTTTTTTCTGAACTCTCCGTATTACATCTTCTATTATAAGAATACTCAATACTCCTATAACAAAACCTAATAAAGTTACTTTCATATTGGCCAATTTAAAACCTTCCGGTAATAAATCAAAGCACACAACTGAAGTCATAACTCCGGCAGAAAGCTGAAGAAAAATACTTGAAATCTTATTAGACGCGTTTTTTATGAAACACCCTATTATTCCTCCAAGACCTGTTCCCAATATCCCCATTATCGTTCCAAATAAAGCAATATAAAAGATATTATCCTCCATTAAAACTTCCTTTCTAGCTATTTTGTGCAGACAACTTAATAGCCCTATCAGCAGTAATTAACGCATCTATCATCTCGTCTAAGTCTCCGTCTGTAAAGTTTTCTAATTGGAAAACACTATAATTTATTCTATGGTCTGTTATTCTTCCTTGTGGGTAATTATATGTTCTTATTTTCTCACTTCTATCTCCTGTACCAACTTGCATTTTTCTATCACTAGCTAACTTTTTCATTCTTTCTTCTTCTTGCTTTTCAAATAATTTAGCACGAAGCATAGTCATAGCTCTTTCTCTGTTTTGAATTTGAGAACGTTCTTCTTGACAAGCAACAACTATTCCGGTAGGAATATGTGTTATTCTTATCGCAGACTCAGTTTTATTAACGTGTTGACCACCGGCTCCACTCGAACGATAAGTATCCGTTTTCAAATCAGTAGGATTAATTTCTATATCCACTTCTTCGAGTTCAGGCAAAACAGCAACAGTAACAGTAGAAGTATGAATTCTTCCGTTAGTTTCAGTCTCCGGAACACGTTGCACACGATGTACTCCACTCTCAAACTTTAACTTACTGTATGCTCCTTTTCCGGAAATCATAAAGCTAACTTCTTTATATCCGCCTAACCCTGTCGGATTATCATTCAACACTTCAACCTTCCATCTTTTTCTTTCAGCATATCTACTATACATTCTAAACAGTGTACCTGCGAACAAAGCCGCTTCCTCTCCACCAGCTCCGCCACGTATTTCTACAATAACGTTTTTATCATCATTAGGATCTTTAGGCAAAAGCAAAACTTTTAATTCTTCTTCAATAACTCTTAACTTTTCTTCACCCGTAACAAGTTCCATTTGAGCAAGTTCGTGAAGATCCTTATCATTCAATAATTCCTTTGCACTGTCTATATCAGTTCTCACTTGTTTATACTCACGATATTTATTAACTATGTCTTCCATATCAGCTCTTTCTTTCATAAGCTTTTTCCAAGTATTTTGGTCTTCAATAACTTCCGGTTTACTAATCTCGGCAGTAAGTTCCTCATATCTTTCTTCTACGCCTTTTAACTTATTAAACATTTAATTCATCCTTTCAAAACAACTTTTTAACCTTTTATATTGTATCACAGATTTTGTAAAAACACTAGCTATATTTACAAACTTTCCTCTATTAATGTTAACTATTTATACTCAAACTTTTACGAAAAATAATAACACCATTAATCCATAAAACTTCTATTAAGTTTTCTCATATCCTTACCGGTTGAACTAATATACTCTTCAGTTTTCTTTTGCTCTATCGGTCTTTTTATCTTTAATGTAGTCGTTTTTACCAATTCTTGTTTTGTTAAAATAAAATATCTTATTATCTTATATTGAGGAACATCCTTATTTATTTTCTTTATTACTTCTTCAACTTTATTCGCAATATTTTCATCTTTTCCATCTACAACAATTTTAGCACAAATCTCAACATCGCCATCTTTAGTCTTATATCCCCAAACAAAAGAATCTTTTATAAAGCTTTCCATATTAAGTATTGACTCATATTCTTCAGGGAAAGCTTTCTTTCCATTAGGAAAAACAATCATAGATTTAGCTCTTCCAACAATTTTAACTTCGCCTTTTGGAGAAATTTGGGCTAAATCACCTGTTTTAAACCAACCATCTTCTGTAAAAACTTCTTTAGTTTCTTCTATATTTTCAAAATATCCCAAAGTAACATTTTCACCTTTAACAAGCAATTCTCCCATTCCATTTTCATCAATATTATCTAAAGTAACACAAACATCTTTAACGGGGTATCCAACTCCCCCAGTCATTCTTTCTTCAGGATTAGTAGCACATACTATCGGTGCTGTTTCAGTAAGTCCATATCCTTGAATAAATCTTATTCCTATATTCTCAAATTCCTCCATTATTTCTTCTTTCATAGGAGCAGCACCGGAAACCATAAATCTCAACTTAGGTGATATTTTTTTCCTTACAGGAGACATAATTTTTCTTCTAGCATTAATTTTACACTTGTCACAAACATTAGATAATTTCTTTAAAAAATTCACAAGATTAGCCTTTCCACTCTTTTTTATTCCATCTGTAAATTTTTTATATAACGCTTCATATATGGCCGGAACAGCAATTAGTATACTAACATTAAACTCTTGTAAATTGTCCGCTAAATGCTTTATGCCTTCACAATAAGCAATACATACTCCGGAGTATACCATATATAAAAAGCCAATTGTATTCTCAAAAGTATGATGTAACGGTAATAATGATAGGTGAACATCATCTTTATTTAATTTTATTATCGCAGAACACGAATTAATACCGGAAATTATATTTTTATGAGATAGCATAACTCCCTTTGATGCTTTAGTAGTACCGGAAGTAAATATTAAAAAATTCATAGTTTCATTATCTATCTTCGCTTCAGTAAAACATTTATTACCTTTCATAAGTTCTTTTGTACCCTTTTCTGCAAGATAATCCATAGTAACAAATTTTTTATCCTTATCCATAGGTATCTCATCCATACAAATATATTTTTTTACAAAATCATTCCTTTTCGAAATATTTTCCATGGTCTCTTTATACTGTTTACTAAAAAATATAGCCTCACATTTACTACGCATAAGTAAATTTTCAATTTCTACTTCTGGTAAATGCTTATCAAGCGGCACAACTATCCCTGTTCCGTTCGCAATAGCTAAATAGCTTACTGCCCATTCATAACGATTTTCAGAAATAATAGCAATTTTTTTATTCTTTAATCCTAAATTACAAAGAGCCGTACCAATACAATCTATATCAGACGCAAAATCCAAATAAGTTTTCTTAACAATGTTTCTGTTTCTCTTAAACTTAAACGCAATTCTTTCTCCATATTTAGTCTTGGAGTTTATTACCAAATCCCTTAAATTAAGTAATTTATCTCCTTCTATATTTCCCATTCCTTTATATATGATTCTATTTTCTTCCTTATAACTGGAAACCCATTCATTCTTCATAGTCATTTCCCCCTCTTCCTATTAGACTATATTAATAATTTTTTCTTGTCAAATTCTAATCAAATGGTATTAATATTGAAAAACTGGAAATAATCAAAACTAAAGGAGGATTTTAACCATGTTAAAAAAAATTGTATCAATTTCAATTGTATCTTTAGCTTTGATAGCTATATTATACATTTTTAACTGCATATCAATTCAACATTCTCTAGCAAATAAAGTTTTACGTCTTCACATATTAGCTAACAGTAATTCTGCCTTTGATCAAAATTTAAAATTAAAAGTGCGCGATAAAGTAGTAGAATTTCTTACACCTAAACTAAAAGAAAGTAAAAATCTTTCCCAAACAAAAGAAATAATTTCAAATAATTTAACCAGCATAAAAGATATAGCTGAACAAGTAGTATTACAAGACTCTGACTATCCAGTAAATGTATCACTCGCCACCTCATCTTTCCCAACAAAATGTTATGAAGATTTTTCTTTTCCTGCCGGAACATATGAAGCACTAAAAATAGTAATTGGAGAAGGAAACGGCAATAATTGGTGGTGTGTTATGTTTCCACCATTATGCTTTACAGATAGCTCTGCCGGAACATTTTCAAAAAGTTCTGAAAATACATTAAAAGATAATCTTACCGAAGAAGAATATGCACTGATAAACTCACAAAAAACAGATGTAAAAGTAAAATTTAAACTACTTGAATGGATAAATCCTTAAAAATTGATTAGAAATAAGATTTATGTTACAATAGTTTCGCAAAAAAACTTAAAGGAGGCTTATTATGCCATACGACGGACTTGTAACAAAAAACATATGTACTGAACTATCAACACTCCTACTTGGAGGAAAAATAGACAAAATAATTCAGCCAAATAAGGATGAAACTCTGTTATTTATCAGAAATAACAGAACTACATATAAACTATTATTATCTGCAAATGCTGAAAACGCACGAACTCATTTAACAGAAATAAAAAATATAGAAAATCCATTAAAACCTTTTAATTTCTGTATGGTACTTCGAAAATACCTTATAGGCGCAAAATTAACAAATATTTTTCAACCAAATAACGACCGAATAATAAACTTCACTTTTGAAAACAGTAATGAATTGGGAGACAAAGAAACAAAAGTACTTATAATAGAAATGATGGGAAAACACAGCAACATAATTTTAGTAACAGATACTAATACAATCATAGATTCAATTCGTCATATAGACTTTGAAATAAGTAGCATAAGAGAAGTTATGCCGGGAAGAAAATATCAACTTCCACCATCTCAAAATAAATTAAACCCATTTTTAATAACAAAAAACGAATATGACAGCACAATAAATTCAGAAAGCAAATTATCCTCAAACTTTACCGGTATATGCACATTCGTTTCAAATGCGTTTAACAACCTATCTTTCGAAGAATTTTCAAGCTTTATTAACAAAAAATCAGAACCTGTCGTTTTCCTTGAAAATAATATACCAAAAGACTTTTACTATATACCTCTTGATATAAAATACAACATAAAAAAATTTGATTTTTTATCTCAAGCAATTGATTATTTTTATACGTATAAGCTCGAAAATAAAAAAATAGAAAGTGCAAAAAATGAATTAGCCGGTACTGTTTCTAAACTAGTAACAAAATACGAAAAAAATCTTGAAATAGTAAATAAAAAATTAGACTCAACAAAAGATATGGAAAGCATACGAATTGACGGCGAAATCTTGAGTGCGAATTTATATAAAATAAAACCATTCGATAGCGAAGTTACTCTAGATAATTACTACACCGGAAAACCTATCGTTATCCAATTGAACCCTAATTTAACAGCTTCTCAAAATCTACAAAGTATATTCAAAAAGTACAATAAACTAAAAAATACACAAATCGCTTGTTCAAAGCAAAAAGAAGAAATTACATCTGCTCTTAATTACTTTGAAAGTCTATTCTACGAAATATATACTCAGAAGTATATTGAAGATTTAGAAGAAATAAAACTCGAATTAATGGAGCAAGGAATAATAAAGAAAAACACAAAAAAGAAAAAAGAATTGCCTTCAAAACCACTGGAATTTGAACTTGGGAACTATAAAGTATTAATCGGAAAAAATAACATTCAAAATGATAAACTAACTTTTCATATCGCTTCAAAAAACGATATATGGTTTCATATAAAAAACGCGCCCGGCTCTCATACAATTCTTAGATTAAACAATATTCCTATTGATAATGTTTCATATGAAACATTGAATTTAGTCGCCTCTCTTGCTGCATTTCACAGTAAATTAAAAAATTCTTCAAAAGTAGAAGTCGATTATACTCAAGTAAAAAATGTAAAAAAAATACCCGGTGCAAAACCGGGTATGGTGATATACGATAATTATAAAACATTATATGTTGAACCAAATGACAAAGTGTAAAACTAACGCTTTGTCATTTTATTTACAGCAAGTCCAACACCTGCTATTGCTAAAATTCCTATTGAAACCGCAGCAACCGGAAGAGCATTTCCTTTACTTGATGATGAGTTATTACTTCCTACATTATTTCCCGATGAATTACCATTTCCGCCTCCATTTGAGTTGCCATATGCTCCACCACTTGTAGAAGTAGAATCTAACTCGTAAACATTAATACCTCTTTTTAATTCTCTTTCAATCTCATCTACCAAATCTTCATTCTCATACTTTGCTGTTGCTGTAATTATTAATTGTGCAACTTCACCCTCAGAAGTTGATACACCTGTAACTTTTCCTTTTATATAACCTTCCGAATCAGGCGTAGAAGCACCGCTTGCCGTTATTCCTCCGGTAGTTTCCCAAGTAACTTGTATATCTTCATATTTTACTAAATCTTTACTATTATAGTAATCTTGAACTTCTTGACGATCTGATTTACCATATCCATACAAAGATTTACAATAAACAGTAATGTCTTTTGTTTCTCCAAGTTTAATCGAATTAAAAACATCGGATGTAAATCTTAAAACAAATTGTGCTCTTTCCGGAGCTTCTTTTATCAACTCAATCGTCTCTAGTCTTTTTTCTCCAAAATTATTTTCAACTGTTATATCCATTTCAGTTCTTGCAGGTTGCATATATCCGTCTTTTAATTCAACAGTTATTATTCTTTCATCATTACGTTTTTCAAATTTTACATCAAAAGCATCTCTTGCATACTCGTCTTTCACATCCCATTTTAATGTAACGCAATTATTGTCTTTTCTTCCATCAGTCCATTTTAAGTTTTTATCATAAACTGAGCCATATTGTATTGCCAAATCTTTTTCAACACCGGTTATAATTATATCTATCTCAGTTATCTCATCTTTTATAACAAAA
>CAYZJZ010000001.1:8859-47390 GCA_964478905.1 uncultured Eubacteriales bacterium | reverse complement strand
TTCAACACCGGTTATAATTATATCTATCTCAGTTATCTCATCTTTTATAACAAAATATTGAGACTGTAAAATATCAATTCCGAAATCCCTTGAATGTATTTTTTGAGGTTCTGTTTGACCACTACCTTTTTCATAATAGCAAATTATACACATATCTACGTCTTTGTCCTCATTATGTTTATATCTATGTTCAGCTTTTGTTCCGGGGATTCCATCTTTATAATACTCACATTCAGGATAATAGCATCTTTTTAAATGACCGGATTCAGGAGCATCTGGATATGGAAAATATTCTTGCACATTACAAACATGCCTTCTATTTACAACTGCTCCACTCCCTTCATCAGACGGCGCTTCCGGTGAATGGCTTGGGCCCTCTATTACCGTACTTTGGCTTGGAGTTGGGCTAGTGACTTGACTTGGTTTTTGACTTGGCTCAGTTGTTGTACTTCCGCTCGGGTTTGGATCTGTACTTCCACCACTCGGATTGGGGTTCGTGTTTCCACTTGGACTAGGAGTTGTAGTTGTACTAGGAGACGGACCCACATCGCCGGTAGGATTAGGGCTTTGTTCAGGTATATTAATATAAATAGTAATTTTAATAACTTTCTTTATTCTATATAGTTCTTCTTGGATATTAACTTCTTCATTTTTTATCTTCTCTTCAAATTTAATAAGTTCTGTCTCTGAATATTCTTTATCTTTATTGTCAATTTTTTGCTTTAAATATTCAAGTTCTTCTTTCGTATACTTTATACTATCTTTTTCAAGCGTCTCTTCAATCTTATTCTTTATACACTCTAACTTATTATTGAGCCAAATATTTATTTCAATAGGATTTTGTGATACATTTATTGCTTTAAATAAAATCTTATTTTCGTTTCCTCTTTTTATGCTAACTTTTAGTATGTCTTTATCCCATTTGAAAGCGCTAAAATCAACAAACTCATTTATATTTATCGTTTTATTCTTTTCTTTGTATGTAACATTAATTTCTCCTTCTGCTTGTTCATTAACCTCTAATATATATTCTGTCGGTTTTACTTCAAAACTTAAATCTCCAACAACAATTACACAACTGGCTTTATACTCTCCATATGTAACAGATATAACAGATATACCTTCTCTAAGTGCCTCTATGTTTCCATTATTATCTATTTTTACGACGTTCGGCATACTTGATTTCCATTTATATCCTTCTTTACTTTCCGGAATTTCTATACCTTCCGGTATAAACTTTGCAATAAGAGTATCTTTATCTCCTACCTTATATTCAGCATATTCATATTCGTTAATTTGTAACTTTGCAACATATAGTTTATTACAAAGCTCATATTCACAATATCCCTCGTTACTATTTCCACCATAATGTTTTTGACTCTCAAATCTATAAGGGCAATCAGTCAAAATACATCTATACCAATGATATGTCAAATCCGATTCAACATAAATCGTCTCTAAATGTTCTTCTTTTTCAAAACTAAAATCACAATCTTTATATGAACATTCATACCAGTGATATACATCATCAGTTTTTATATTTTCAACATCTAGTCCATGTGTTTGGTATATTGCTCCACATATACTACATTTTCCATTATTTCCGTGATTTCCGCCGAAATGCTTATCAGTATATTCATATTTGCAACCCTTTACATCACATCTAAAAATATGATTTTCTCCCAAATCATCATATGTCCATTTATTATCCGGGCTATGCATTTCATTAAATCCACATTTTGTACACTTTACATTATGCTGTCCGTACTGTATTTCCTCTACCTCAAAAACATGTTGACACTCGGCAAAAGAAAAATCCAACATCAAACAAATAAAAAATATAAAAATAACAAACAACTTATTTTTCACAATACCACCTCGTCCGTATATGTATCGACAAAAAAAGAGTATAATATTACTCCTATTATACTCTTTTTTTGTCATTTAGACAACATAATATCTTTATTTGTTTTTTGAAAAGAAAAATCCAATCTTTTTAGGTTTAACAAAGCTATTACTTACCATATCTGAAAAACAAATAAGTTTTAAATCATCTCTTACTTTTTCAAGTTCTAATAACTCTTTAGAAAAACCGTTTTTTGAAAATAAATAATAATCTCGCTCTATAACATCTACATCTTTAGCTTTTTTTTCAAGATTATTAAAATCTTCTACACCAACATTTTCTTTATTCCAAAAACAATCAGCAACAATAGCTTCCAGTCCACTACCGGCAATAATATCTATGGTTTCATCTTTATTCCACCAAACATTATTTTCTTTAATATCAATCTTTATCTTATCCTCATTTTTTAATTTATTAATATAATCTCTACACAAATCCGGGAACTTATTTTCTAAATAAGAATCCATATTTTTCTCTATTTTTTCTTCAAAAACTTTATCACCTTTATTAAGCGATATATCACTTATATTATCCGGTACAAAATAATACCAAAAATTCATCACAGGATTACTTATTTTATATCTGCTCTTTCTTGTATCCTTTCCAAAAGCAGGCTTTATCTTTTCAATTATTCCAAGAGAAATCATAACAGTAATATATTTATTACATATACTAGTCGGCATACAAACATATTCTGAAATATCGTTTAACGTAGATGCACCCTTAGCTACAGCCTCTAAAATAATATTGTAAATCTGAGTTTCTCTAAGTTCTTTTTTTAATATCTTCCTAGGTTCAAAATAGAAAAAACCGTTTTTATTAAGAAAACCATTTATAATGTTAGTTTTTAAACTCTTGGTATAATCAACTTTACCAATATACTCTTTCTTAGTTCCTAAAATAGCATAATACTTAAATTTATCCTCAGCAGATAAATTTTCTTCTTGTTGTAAAGCAAAAAAACTCTTTCTATTATTTAATTCTTTATTAATTAAATACTTAGTAAGCTTACTCTTTTCAAATTTGTTAGCAAAAGACGCACTATGAGATATTAAAATAATCATATTATTCGTACTCTTTAACGATTTTAACATTTTTTCTATTTCTGAAAAATCATTATCATCAATAACTTCTTCTATTCCATCTATTATCCAAATCATTCTATTCTTTGCATTACTTACAATGTAATCACAAGTTTCCTCTAAAGTAACCTCTTTCTTAGATGTATCCTTCATTTCAAAGAACATATTCATTTCTTTATATAACCTATTTATATTATTTTGCTTTCCAAATTCGAGGGCAGAAAAGAAAAAAGCCTTTTTATTTGTAATAAAATTTTTAATATCTTCAATTGTATTTTCGCCTGGTTCTTCTTTTATAAAAATAAAAGAAAAATCTCCTTTTTCAAACTCATTCTGAAACATTTTTTACGCTCCTTATTTATAAACTTTTAAGTATATTATATTTAAAGAATCGTAACCTGTCAATGTTTTGAAACTCCACAAATTATTTTCTAGGAAAGTTCGAGCTAGGAATAAATAATCTTAATCTGCAACTTAATTATTAGCTCGAACAACTGACAGAAAACAAAAAAGATTTCTTTGATGTTGTTGACCGAAGGTCAACATAGCGTGGACTTTAGTCCACCTTTTTTTTACCTACTGTAACTATTAAATCTTTAATTTCACCGTCTCTTAAAATTTTTACTCTTATCTTTTCACCTATGTCTTTAGAAAACAAAATTGTCCTCATTTTACACAAAGTATCCAAATTCAAGTCATCAAAAGAAAGTATTATATCTCCTTTTTCAATTCCGGACTTATAAGCCGGACTTCCATTTTCAACATCATATACATATATTCCGGTATCAATTATTATTTTAGATGCAAAACTTGAAGTAATAGCTCTATCATACCCTAATAAACCCAAATAAGGTTCTTTAAACTCTCCATTTTCTTTAATTTTCTCAATAATAGGTTTTATTTGATTAACAGGAATAGCAAATCCAATACCTTCCGCACTTGCAACCTTTACAGTATTAATTCCTATAACTTCCCCCTTACCATTCATAAGAGGTCCACCGCTATTACCACTATTAATACTCGCATCAGTCTGAATTAAATCTTCCATATAATTTCCTTCAACCTCAATACTTCTATTTAATCCGCTAATAACTCCTGAAGTTAAAGTACCTTGGAATTCAAAACCTAAAGGATTACCAATCGCTATCGCTTTCTCTCCAATTCTAAGACTATCTGAATCCCCCATTATAGCAGCAGGCAAACCTGCAACATCAATTTTTATAACCGCTAAATCTAAATTTTTATTCGACCAAACAGATCTTCCCTTTATAACTTCTCCACCATATAAAGTAACATATATATCATCTTTTACATTTCCTATAACATGATAGTTCGTAACTATATAACCTTTAGAATCCAGGATACATCCGCTTCCTATGCTCCAACTATTATCAAGTGTCGTCGCAATTTTATTCCCCGAATTTTGTTTTACAGCAATTCCTACAACTGAACTTGTTGAAACAACAGAATTATTTTCCTCATTGATATACTCAATATTTTTAGCATCATTACTTTCGTAAGAAATATATTCTAAATTATTTTTCTTTTCATTTACTATATTATCTATTCCTACTAAAGCAAAAACAATAACTAAAACAGATGTTATACCCGAAACCAAAATAGATTTAAACATATTTACATCATTCCTTTTGTTTTTATTATTTTAGTATGGCTTTTTTAGGAAAAATAATGTATAATACTTATAGCATTTTTTTGAAAGGCGTTGATAATTATGAATATAAATACGTTAAAAAAGGTATTACTCTATTTAGCATATTTTGCTCTTTTCTATTTCGCGATAAAATTATTGCTTTCTTTATTCATTTAAAACCTTAGAACACAGGTGTATCCTGTGTTTTGTTTTACCAACTATATCTTGCATACCTATCTACACAAGTACAGCGACAACATCTTGTCATATCTCTAATTGCAAAAAATAATAAAGGAGAAATAAAATTATCACATCCACAGCAATTATTTTGATAACATAGTCCAAAATTAGGACCGCAACAATTATTAATCCCACTGTAATTGCAACAATTTCTTCTGCAACAAAAATTATTAAAACCGCAATTACAATTCCGACGGTAGCAACCACATCTATTACAACCCATTTTTTCACCCCTTATACAGTTTATGAAATAAGGCAATAAAAAAGATACACCCGCAAACACGGATGTATCCTTAATTACAAGATTTGATTTTTATCTAGCTTGATAATGAGTATGAAGTAAATGATGCGCAATTTCACTTCCCGGTTTCTCTAAAAATTCATCATAAACTTTCTTAACATACGGATTTTGATGAGATTTTCTAAGCGGAAGTCTCTTATCTTCGTTATAAAGCGCATTTCTTCTAGCACCTCTAACATCAATACCTTCTCTTTCCTTTAGAATACGTCTAGGTTGACCTCCACCCATTACACATCCTCCAGGACAAGCCATAACTTCAATAAATTGATAATCAACCTCTTTATTTCTAACCTTCTCCATAAGACGTCTTGCATTGCCAAGTCCACTTACAACCGCAATCTTAACTTTCTTTCCTGCGATTTCAAGTTCAGCCTCTTTTATAGTTTCATTTCCCCTAACTTCCTCATACTCAATTTTATCAATAGCCTTACCCTCTAAAATTTCAGAAACAGTACGAACAGCAGCCTCCATAACACCACCAGTAGTACCAAATATAGTAGCAGCACCAGTAGCTTCTCCAAAAGGTTCATCAAAAGATTCTTCCGGTAACTTATCAAACATAATTCCAGCCTTTTTAATCATTTTAGCAAGCTCAATCGTAGTAATAACAGCATCTACATCTTTATGACCATCTTCTCCCAACTCAGGTCTTTCACATTCAAATTTCTTAGCAGTACAAGGCATAACACCAACAACAAATATCTTTTCAGGATCAATTCCTTGTTCCTTTGCATAGTAGCTCTTAATTAAAGCTCCATACATAGACATCGGAGACTTAGCAGACGATAAATTAGGAATTAAATCAGGGAAATTATGCTCCAAAAATTTAACCCATCCGGGACTACAAGAAGTAATAAGAGGTAAATTCTCATTATTCGTAAGTCTATTAATAAACTCCGTTCCTTCTTCCATAATAGTAAAGTCAGCACCTGTATTAGTATCTAATACTCTATCAAAACCTAGTCTTCGTAAAGCAGCAGCCATTTTACCGGTAACCGCTTCACCAATTGGCATATTAAATTCTTCTCCTAATGCTGCCCTTACTGCAGGAGCAGTTTGAACAACAACATGCATATCTGGATTATGAATAGCTTCCCAAACTCTATCTATATCATACTTAATAGTTAAAGCTCCAACAGGACAGACCGCAACACATTGTCCACAATTAACACAATTACTATCTCTTAAAGATTTATCAAACGCAGGCGTTACTTTCGAGTTCATTCCTCTATAAGCAACATCAATTGCTCCAACAGTTTGAACATTTTTACATACAGAAACACAACGTCTACATAAAATACACTTAGAATTATCCCTAACAATTGAAGTAGATAAATCGTCTATATCATTGGATGCATCTGCGTTTCCTTGATATATAACATCTCCTACACCCATCTTTTCAGCTAATGCTTGAAGTTCACAATCAGTATTTCTAGAACAACTTAAACAATTCTTTTTATGATCAGATAAAATTAACTCCAACGTAGCTTTTCTGGCTTCTAGTACCTGTTTAGTATTAGTTCTTACAACCAACCCTTCAGAAACAGGATAAGAGCAAGACGCTTGAAGTCCTCTAGCACCTTGAACCTCTACAAGACAAATTCTACACGCACCAATTTGATTAACATCTTTTAAGAAACATAAAGTCGGAATTTCAATTCCTGCAAGTCTTGCAGCCTCTAAAACAGTCATATTATCTTCTACTTGTATATTAACACCATCAATAGTTATATTAACTTTTCCCATTTATCTCACCCCTTTTTACTTTTTCTCTATTGCCTTAAAGTTACATTTACTCATACATACTCCACATTTAATACACTTATTCGGATCAATCTTAAATGGACTCTTAATCTCCCCTGAAATAGCTCCAACAGGACAATTTCTAGCACATAAGCTACATCCTTTACATTTATCTTCGTTAATAACATAGCTTGTTAACTTTTTACAAGCACCTGCCGGACATCTCTTTTCTTTAATGTGAGCCTCATATTCATCTCTAAAATATTTAATAGTACTCAAAACCGGATTTGGAGCCGTTTGGCCAAGTCCACAAAGAGCAGAACTCTTAATATTATTAGCAAGTTCCTCTAATCTCTCAATATCGCCTTCTTCACCCTGCCCCTTAGTAATTCTATCTAAAATCTCATACATTCTTCTTGTACCAATTCTACAAGGAGGACACTTTCCACAAGACTCACTAATAGTAAACTCTAAGAAGAATTTCGCAATATCGACCATACAGTTGTCTTCATCCATAACAATAAGTCCACCAGAACCCATCATAGAACCAATTGCCATTAATGAATCATAATCTATCGGCGTATCTAGATGGCTCGCAGGAATGCATCCACCACTAGGACCACCTGTTTGAGCAGCTTTAAACTTCTTTCCGTTAGGAATTCCACCGCCTATATCATAAACAATCTCTCTTAAAGTAATACCCATAGGAACTTCAACAAGCCCTGTATTATTTATTTTTCCGCCAACAGCAAAAACCTTAGTACCTGTACTCTTTTCTGTTCCGATAGAACTAAACCATTCAGCCCCTTTTAATATAATCTCGGGAACATTCGCAAAAGTTTCTACGTTATTTAAAATTGTAGGCTTCCCGAATAATCCTTTAATAGCCGGGAATGGAGGTCTTGTTCTTGGCTCTCCACGTTTTCCTTCAATAGAAGTCATAAGCGCAGTTTCTTCTCCACAAACAAACGCACCTGCACCAAGTCTTAAATCTATATCAAAACTAAAATCTGTTCCAAAAATATTGTTTCCTAAAACGCCATACTCCTTAGCTTGCTCAATAGCTATTCTTAATCTATTTACCGCAATAGGATATTCCGCTCTAACATAGATGTATCCTTGATTTGAGCCGATGGCATAACCAGCAATCGCCATAGCTTCCAATACAGAATGTGGATCTCCTTCTAGTACACTTCTATCCATAAAAGCTCCCGGATCTCCTTCATCAGCATTACAACAAACATACTTTTGACCTTTTGGTTGGCTCGCAGCAAAAGCCCACTTCCTACCTGTTGGGAAACCTGCTCCACCACGACCTCTTAAACCGGATTTTAACATCGTATCAATTACATCATCAGGAGTCATTTCGGTTAAAACTTTCTCTAAAGCCTTATATCCATCAAAAGCTAAATATTCATCTATGTTTTCAGGATTTATTCTTCCACAATTTCTCAAAGCAAGTCTGTTTTGCTTCTGATAAAATCCAAGTTCATGTAATGTATGTGCAAGTTGCTCTGTCTCTGTATCCTTAATTAATAATCTTTCAACAACATTTCCCTTTACAATATGCTCCTCAATAATTTCAGGAACATCATCCGGCTTAACCATTGTATAAAATGTTTCGCCCGGATAAACAATCATAATAGGTCCTTTAGCACAAAGGCCAAAACAACCTGTTTTTATAACTTGAACCTCATTCTCTAAATGTTTTTCATTTATTTCTCTTTCTAATTCTTCAATAATCTTCGGAGATTTAGAGGAAGTACAACCTGTACCACCGCAAACTAAGATGTTTTTTCTATTAGAGTCAATCTTCTCTCCAACTCTCATTTTTACTTGTTCAAAAGTATTCTTACGAATTTGTTCTAATTCTTCTCTTGTTTTCATCTTGTTTCTCCTTTCTTAATTATTCATATTTAGCTAAGATTCCCTCAACCATATCAGGAGTCATTTTTCCATAAACTTCTTCATTAATAACCATTACAGGAGCTAAACCACAAGCCCCAACACAACGGGTATCTTGTATAGAAAATTTTCCATCAGGAGTAGTCTCGCCGGCTTTTATTCCAAGTACATTTTCTAACTTTTCCAATACCTTATCCGCACCTTTTACATAGCAAGCAGTTCCCAAGCATATTTGAATATTATATTTTCCTTTAGGCTCTAATGTAAATCTTGAATAAAAAGTAGCAACACCATAAACTTCAGCCAAACTATGACCTAACCCGTCAGCTATCATTTGTTGTACCTTTTCCGGCAAATATCCAAATAACTCTTGAGCAATGTGTAATACAGGAATTAATGCTCCCTCCTGATCTTTGTGTTCTTCAATAACTCTTTGTAATTCTTTTACTTTTTCTGCGTCCAATTCGCAGCAACAACACTTATTTTCAGCCATTTTTCACTCCTCCTATTTATTTTTCTTACCTCAACACCAACTATTCTATCACGACTATTTTAAATATTCAACAAAAAAACAATGGCGTTTTTGCTATTTTGTGACTTAACATTAAATACACATTTTTTTAATTTAATGCATATACTATAACCGAAAAGGAGAGATGGTTTATGGACGAAAAAATGGTAAAAAAACTTTCAGCAGTATTATCTAAGCTTCCAAAAAAAGATTTAAGTCAAAATCTAGAAAAAGCTAAAAATATAATAAAAAATTCAAATAAAGAAGATCTAAAAAAAATGTTGGAAAATGATAAAGTAAAATCATTACTTGGAAAAGATACCGAAAAGCTAAAAGAAGTCTTAGATAAAACTGATTTATCAAAGTTAGATACAAATTCACTTGAAAAAGAATTAAAGAACATTTAACAGGCGGTGAACATTATGGAAAACACACCAAACACAGATGTATCCAGCGATATAGCAAATGATCTTACCGATATAATATCTCTTTTATCAGATACAACATCTTCAAATGATTCAACCGAAACAAATTTACTTACTTCTCTAAAACCCTATTTAAATCCCAAAAGGCAAAAGAAATTAGAACAATGTGAAAAAATAATTACACTTACAGGTACATTAAAACTATTAAACGAATTGCATTTCTTTGATAGCTTAACCGAAGAAGAAAAAACATAAGGAGGACTTCTTATGACATATTCATGCAGATACAACAACAATTCTGCATTTCCATACTCAAAAAGGAAAATCCAAAATAAAACAAATTGTCAAAGTGAAAAAACTTCTTCACCTAAAGAAGATTACTGTGAAAATCCATCAAAAGAAAGCACAAAAAAAGAGCAGTCTTCCTTTTTAGACAGCTCTTTTTTGCGTACATTCCTCGACCCAATAGAAAAATTAATAGGACGTAAAATAGGATTTGATGATATTCTGTTAGTACTCCTAATATACATACTTTTCACAGAAAAAGAAGAAGATAATGACAATAAAACTATGCTTTTATGTCTGGCATTTATCCTCTTTAGCTAACACTCTTTTTTGATTTCAAAAGACGTTATATCGCTCCCATTTAACTTATCCGTACAAGTTATAAGCACCTGACAGTTTTTTAATTTTTCATATAAATACTCTCTTCTATATCCATCTAGCTCAGACATAACATCATCTAAAAGTAATACCGGCATTTCGCCTTTTTCTATATAAAACAAATCTTTTTCAGCAAGCTTTAACGATAAAATCGCAGTTCTAACTTGCCCTTGTGAACCAAAAAGTCCTAAATTAAGATTATTTATTTCAAAAATATAATCATCTCTGTGTATTCCATACGAAGTAAATCCACGCTTCAAATCCTGGATACGTCTACCTTCCAGCGATTTTTTTACATCTTCCCTATCCCCTGATACTTGAGTTTTATATTTTATTACAACATCTTCTTTTTGGTTAGCAATTTCTTTATGATACTTAGAAAAAAGAGGTTTTATTTTTTCTATATACTCATTTCTTATATCTTTTATTTTTATATTTAACTCTGAAAGTTTTTCATCCCAAATATCAAGTTCAGCAAAATTAATACTTCGTTCTTTATTCTTCAATAAAGTATTCCTTTGTTCCAAAACTTTATAATACTCTTGTAAAATATGCATATATACAGGATTTAATTGACTTATCAACAAATCAAAACTTTTTCTTCTTTCCCCGGGTTCACCTTTTGCAAAATTCATATCATCCGGAAAAAACAAAATTACAAACAAATTTCCCAATAAATCGCTTATTTTAGTCTGTTTTATTCCATTTACTTTAATTTGTTTCTTACTTTTAGCAGAAACAATAAAGTTTATATTCTTTTTCCTATTTCTATCTGAAAAAGAAATATCCACAACGCCAAATTCTTCATTAAACTTTACAAGCTCAGCATCTTTTCTTGTTCTAAAGGACTTCCCCAAAGCACAAACATATACAGCCTCTAAAATATTAGTCTTTCCTTCTGCATTATTTCCAAAAAACACATTTGTCGTAGGAGAAAGAGAAAACTCTTTCTCTTTATAGCTTCTAAAATTCTTTAATTTTATACTTTCTATAATCAAAAAGAACTACTCCTCTTTTTTAAATTCTAACAGGAAGAACCATATATGTATATTCTTCCCCGCTTTCAGGTCTTATAACACAAGGCGAAATAGAAGAACCGAAATCTAAAATTATCTTTCCGTCATCAACCGCTTTTACAGCATCAATTAAATACTTAGGATTAAATCCTATTTCTAAATTAGTTCCAACACTTTCAACAACAACTTCTTCCCTAACATTTCCGGATTGAACCGCACATTGGATAATAAGTAATGAATCAGCTATTGTTATTTTTACAGGTAATTGTTTTTCATCTCTTGACATTACCGCAGCACGTTCAAGCGAACTCAAAAGTATATTTTTATCCACAATTACACGAAGTTCTTTTTCTTTTGGAATAGCTTGTCTATAATCTAGAAATTCACCTTCTAAAACTCTTGTAAAAGCAATACAATTAGGCATCTCAAAAATACCTTGATTTCTATTTACACCAATCTTTACAATATCATCAGTATCTAGAAGTATTTTAGAAATTTCAGTTAAAGTTCTTCCCGGAATAATCGCTTTAAAATCTCCGGAATTTTCATTTACCAAAACTTTTGTTTGTAAAGCTAGTCTAAATCCATCTAATGCAACCATATTTAGTATATCATTTTTCTTTTCAATTAAACAACCTGTAAAAATCGGTCTTGATTCATCTATTCCTACTGCAAAAATTGTTTTTCTTATCATTTCTTTAAATACACTTTGCTTTATTTCAATAGATTGTTCAACATCTACATCTGGAAATACAGGAAAATCAGCACTATTTCCTGTTACAACATTAAATAATGAACCTTCACATTCAATTATAAGAAGATTTTGTTCATTTGTGGATAACTCAACTGTACTTTCAGGTAACTTTCTAATAATTTCTGAAAAGATTCCGGCACTTACAGTAACTTCTCCTTCTTCTTTTACTTCTACATTTAACTTATATTCTATTCCTAAATCTAAATCTGTAGCTGATACAGTTAATGTATCATTTTTCGCAATTAAATGAAAACATTCAAGCATTGGCATAGTCGTTTTGGTAGCTACTGCTTTTTGAGCAGCTGTAATTCCTACTAACAAATTTTCTTTTTCTACTAGTAATCTCATTATTTATTACCTCCTTTTAAATATTACTCAATCCTATAAAGGATAAACATTTTTTTAACATTTAATCAAAAATATGAAACTTCTTTTTTATTATTATTAAAATATTAAAGAGTATTAATAGTAATAGGCATGTTGATAATGTTGAAAAGTTGAAAATTTTCAATTATAAACGAAACACAGCGGTTAATAATTTGAGGATAACCTGTTAAAACTTATCCACATTATAAAATTTTATTGTGGAAATAAAGTTGTTAACACGTTTTTTACAATATATCAACTCCCCTATGTGGATAATTAAAAACTCAGTAATAATGCTTTTTACAAGTTGTTGAAAACCGCCTAATATGCTATTTTTCGTATTGTGGAAACTGTGGAAAATTAAAAGAATATAATTTTTTTAATTTCTTCTACTTTTTTCTTCACATCTTCATTTTCAACAACATCTTTTGATATTTTATTGCAAGCGTGAATAACTGTTGAATGATCTCTTTTTCCGAATTCATATCCTATTTTAGGTAACGATAAATTAGCCACATCACGACATAGATACATTGCAATTTGGCGAGGTACAGCAATATCTGCACTTCTTTTAGCAGATTTTAAATCGTCTACTTTAATATTAAAATATTTAGCAACTACTTTTTGAATAAGTTCGATAGTAATGTTTTTTGTAGGTGTATTAGTTATATCTTTTAATGCAGTCCTTGCAAGATCAATAGAAATAGGCTCATTATTAAGATGAGACAATGCCAAAACTTTATTTAAAGCCCCTTCTAACTCTCTAATATTAGAATCAACACGTTCTGCAATAAACGCATTAATTTCATCAGGAACATCAATGTTATCAAGTTGTGCTTTCTTTCTTAAAATCGCTATTCTTGTTTCATAATCAGGAGCTTGGACATCAGCGGTAAGTCCCCATTCAAAACGGGAACGTAGCCTATCTTCTAGAGGTTCTATATCTTTTGGAGGTCTATCGCTTGAAATAATAATTTGCTTGTTAGCCTCATAAAGAGCGTTAAAAGTGTGGAAAAATTCTTCTTGAGTACCTTCTTTTCCAGCTATAAATTGAATATCATCAACAAGTAAAACATCAACATTTCTATATCTGTTTCTAAAAGCATTATTTCCTTCTGTTGCCTGTTCTTTTATGGCGTTAATAAAGTCATTTGTGAACTTTTCAGATGTTATGTAAAGGATTTTTTGCTCAGGATTTTGTTGAAGAATGTAATGCCCTATCGCATGCATTAAATGAGTTTTACCAAGTCCAACACCGCCGTATAAAAATAGCGGATTATAAGCTTTTGCCGGCGATTCAGCAACAGCCAAAGACGCTGCGTGTGCAAATCTGTTGTTATTTCCTACAACAAAATTTTCAAAAATGTAACGTGGATTTAATCCGGTAGGCGTTTTATCAAAATTCTTTTGACCCGGAAGCTTTTTTTCTTCCTGTTTCTTAGATTCCTCAGGTATTAAATATTTTATATCCAGTTCTTCATCTCTTACATATTTTATAGTATTTTTCAACAGTTCATTAAATCTTGATTGTATATTCGTTCTATGAAAATCTGTTGGAACTTCTAAAACTAATGTATTATTTTCTATATAAAGAGGAACAATTGGAGAAATCCAAGTATTAAAGCTAATTTCCGTAACCTCTCCTTTTAAGCAGTCAATAATTTTCTGCCATTCTGAATCTAAAATTTTTGACATTATGATCCCCTTTCCAAAAACAGTTTAGATATTGAAAAAAAACATAAAAAAAACTCCAAAGCAGTCAATATGAATAATTTGTGTCAATTTTGAAATAATAACAAGTTATCCACATAGTTATCCACAAGTGTTGATAACGCATAAATACAAGCTTTGAAATCTTTATCATTAGTAAAATTATAAGTTAGAGGACTGTTGATAAATATTGATGAAGTCCTCTAATATAAGAATATAAACAATATATCAGAAAGAAAGTTGTTTTTCAAGATAAATGTTGATAAAATTTAAAGTAAATTTTTATTGTGTAAAAGAAATAAATACGATAGAATAATTAAGTTGAAAACATCAAAGAAAGGAATTGGAAAATAATGATAGATATAAATGATTTAAACCCGGAACAAAAAGAAGCTGTAAATACAACAGAAGGACCGCTTTTGGTAATAGCAGGAGCAGGTTCCGGAAAAACGAGAGTTTTAACATATAGAATTGCTCATTTAATCTCTAATTTAGGAGTAAAGCCGTATAATATTTTAGCTATAACATTTACTAATAAAGCGGCGAAAGAAATGAAAGATAGAGTTGAAAAATTACTTGATGAAGATTCAAAGGATATGTGGATAAGTACATTCCATTCTTCGTGTGTAAGAATTTTAAGAAGAGATATAGATAAAATAGGATATGATAAAAACTTTGTTATTTTTGATTCGTCTGACCAAAAAACATTAATAAAAGAATGTCAAAAAGAATTGAATATAGATGATAAACAAATAACATATCAATTTATAATGGGAGAGATAAGCAAAGCTAAAAATACATTAGTAACAAGTGAAGATTACATAAAAAAGTATCAGAGTGATTTTAGACTTGCAAAAGTAGGAAATGTTTATAAATTATATCAAAAAAGATTACTTGCGAATAATGCGCTTGATTTTGATGACTTGATAATGAAAACAACTCAACTTTTATTAGAGAATCCTGAAGTATTAGCTTACTATCAGAATAAATTTAAATACATATTGGTAGATGAATATCAAGATACCAATACTGCTCAATTTACTCTTGTAAGCCTGCTTGCATCAGGCTTTGGGAATTTATGTGTTGTAGGAGACGATGACCAAAGTATTTATGGTTGGAGAGGTGCTGATATGAGAAACATATTAGAATTTGAAAAAGCCTTTCCGGGAGCAAAAGTAATAAAATTAGAGCAAAATTATCGTTCTACAAGTAATATATTAAATGCTGCAAACGAAGTAATAAAAAATAATAAAGGAAGAAAAAGCAAAAGACTGTGGACAAATAATGGAGATGGAGAAAAGATACAATTTTATAAAGCTGAAGACGAAAGAGAAGAAGCTAAAAATATAATTAATCAAATAAAAACAATAAAAGAAAAAGAAGACAGAAAATATAGTGATTTCGGTGTTCTATATAGAACTAATGCTCAATCAAGAATAATAGAAGATTACTTAATGAGTGAAGCTTTACCGTATAAAGTTATAGGGGGGCAAAAATTCTACGACAGGAAGGAAATTAAGGACATAATTGCATACCTAAGGTTAATTTATAACCCTGCCGATTTTATTAGCTTAAAACGAATAATAAACGAACCTAAGAGGGGAATAGGTAAGACTACCATAGATAATATTCAAAATTGTGCTAATTTAAGAGAAATATCTGTATGGGCAGTTATAAGTAATATTGAAGAATATCCTGAAATTTCAAGGGCATCGAGTGCAATAAAGGAGTTTGCAGAAAAAATAAAAGGTTTTATGTTAGATGTTCAAAACAATATTTTAGTATCTGAATTGATAAAGAAAATCATTCAAGATACAGGATACATCAGGGTTTTAGAGGAAGAAGATACTGTTGAAAATCAAACAAGAATAGAAAATATTGCGGAGTTTGTTGCTGTTGCTGAAGAATATGAAAGAGAAGCAGAGTTACCTACGTTAAGTGATTTCTTGGAGAATATAGCATTAGTATCTGACTTAGATGATGAAAACAGCGAAGAAAATGGAGAATATATAACTTTAATGACTTTGCATAGTGCAAAAGGACTTGAATTTCCGGTAGTATTTATCCCCGGAATGGAAGAAGGTGTTTTCCCCGGATATAGGTCGATTGGAAATGATGAAGAAATAGAAGAAGAAAGAAGATTATGCTATGTTGGGATAACAAGAGCAAGGGAAAAGTTATATATATCTTGTGCAAAGAGAAGAACTTTGTTTGGTAATACATCTTATAATAAACCTTCAAGATTTTTAGATGAAATTCCTGAGGAATTGTTAGAAGGTTACCAAAAGTATGAAAAATTAGATACTGTATATGAACAAGCTAATGATTATGCGCTTAATTCAAGTAATGTTATAAGAACCAAAATAGATAGTAGTTACATAAGTAGAATAGGAAAGTATAATGGACTTAGTTACAGAACAGGGAATGAAGTTGCAAAAAGTGCTACAACGCAGGTGCACGCTGACTTATCTGTTTTTGAAAAAGGTAAATTTGTTATGCATAAAAGGTTTGGCGCCGGGGTAATAACTAACATTACTCCTGAAAATGATGACTTAATGTTAGAGATAATGTTTGAGAATTCCGGTATGAAAAGACTGATGGCGAAATTTGCACAACTTGAAGTTTACGGTAATTAGTTAGGAGGAATTTACAATTTTTACGGTAAAAGAACATACTTCAACTGAATTTATAGAAAAGAAGTCTCGTTTTATAGCTAATATATATCCGGTAAGTTCTAAAGAAGAAGCAGAAAAAATACTTACTCAAATAAAGAAAGAGTATTGGGATGCAAGACATAATGTTTATGCGTATATATTATCCGGAAATATAGGAAAGTATAGTGATGACGGAGAGCCTCAAGGAACTGCAGGATTACCGGTATATAGTGTAATTAATAATAAAAATTTAGAAAATGTATTAATAACTGTAACAAGGTATTTTGGCGGAATATTACTTGGTAAGGGTGGATTAACCAGAGCATATTCTAATTCGGCAAAAAAAGTAATAGAAGAGGCTGAAATTTACGAAATTGTAAGTATGAAAAATATAAAAATAGTATGTGAATATGCTATAAAAGACAAAGTTCTGTTTGAATTAGATAAAAAGAATTATAAAAAAGAAATTTGTTTTAGCGAAAAAATAGAAATTATTATAGAAGTACCTGAAAGAGATGTAGATGATTTTACACAAAACTTAATAAAAGTTACGGATAATAAAATTTTAATAAATATTTTGTCGTAAAAATACGACGAAAAACCAATGTTATCGACAAATTTCTCAAGTTTTTTTCAAGGTTAAACAATATAATAAAAATGTGTTTTGACTGCAAAAAAACGAGGAGGGATTTGTAGTGGAGAAAATAAGAATACTTATTGCTGACAATAATGAGGCTGATGCAAGAAATTTAAAGGATTATTTAGAGACACAAGATGAATTTTTGGTTGAAGATGTCGTAAACAAAGGTGATGAAGTTATAACAAAAGTCATTGAAAAACAACCGGATATACTTATTTTAGACTTAATATTACCTAATATTGACGGAATTGCTGTAATGGGAGCATTAAATAAGATGGGACTTCGTAAAAGGGCTAAAATTGTAATAACATCTTCGATTTCTCACGAAAAAACGATTAGAGAAGCTATGAGTATGGGAGCAAATTTGTTTGTACTAAAACCTTTTGACGAAAAGGCAATATCTGATAGAATAAAGAGCTTAATGAAAATAAACGTAAAAGAAAGACCTAAAGAGGCAATAACACAAGAAAAAAGCGAGAATAATATTAGTGTTGAAAAAGATGTTACCGCTATAATGCATGAGATAGGTGTTCCTGCACATATAAAAGGACATCAATACTTAAGAAGTGCTATACTAATGGCGGTAGAAAATAGTGAAATTTTAGGTGGTGTGACAAAGAGCTTATATCCTAAAGTTGCTGAAAAATATAATACGACTCCAAGCAGAGTAGAAAGAGCAATACGTCATGCGATAGAAGTTGCATGGGGAAGAGGAAGACTAGATACATTACAAAATGTTTTCGGATATACAGTTAATTTAGGAAAAGGCAAGCCTACGAATAGTGAATTTATAGCTATGATTGCAGATAAAATGAGATTAGAAATGAGAGTGTGAAAAAATCCTCAAACGTTGATGTATCTCGCGTTTGAGGATTACTTTTTAACTTAAATCTATTAATGATTTTTGATCTTCTTCAGAGAGGTTATCGAAAAATTCTTCCTGGAAGTTAGAGTTGTAAAGCATTTCGTTATCTTTTATATAATAAGAACCGTCATTGTCTATAAATAAGCAAGGCTTAAAGTGTCCGCAATTATATAAATTTTTCGTAGCATATTTTAATTCATTATATCTGGTAATCGGTAACCAATCGTTATTCTTTAGAGGCGCAGTACCACCAGGCTGTTCAACACAATCACTCATTGATTCGTAAACGTAATTAATGTTTTCTTGATATTTTTTTGAATATTCTGAATAAGTAGCCGGGTCACTCGGATTAACAGAAGGTAAAATCGAAGATAAATTATCATATTCTCCTGTATAAGGACAACAAAAAATTCGTATTTGCTTTCCTGAAGGTAAATCCTTTATTCTTGCTTTACAATTTGCGCATCTTGCACAGTTCGGAGAATCGGACATTCCCGGAGGCGTAAATGCTTTTACTATTGATCCTAAAAATTCTGAAAAACCCATTAATATCACCTCTTAAGATTCTTTTTCTTTCTTTTTCTAATTATTTTTCGTATATCGTTAAATAATCTTAACAACACACCTAGAATTATAACAGAAATGACTAAATAAAGCAATACTCTTAAAAATACGAAAACCCATGGCTCTTTTTCAATATCTGTTTTCGCAACTAAATTTACAATTCCTACAACTTCATTATCTTCAGTATAAGTTAAAGTTCCTAAAATGTCTCCTTTCTTTATAGGAGCAACAATTTTATCATTTAATGAGATAATTCTGTTAAACACAGGTGTATCCCCGTTTTCAACCAATACATTTATAGGAGAATCTGTTATTAAATCGAGAGTTTTCTTACCGGATTTTTTCGGAGTTATGGTGGTAATTAAATTACTTTGAGATACCAATTGATTATTGTGATAATTTTCAAAGCCGAAGTTTAATAAATTTATGGTATCTGTATAAACAGCTGATTTTCCAACAGGAATTGTATTTCCGCCCATTGTAACAGAAATTAACTCAACACCGTCTTTTGAAGCTGAGGCTACTAAGCAGTTACCGGCTTGAGATGTGTAACCTGTTTTTATACCTGTTGCGGCTTCGTAAAAGTATTCACCGGATGATAGTAATTTATTTGTATTTATAAAAGTTCTTTTTAATTTTGATACATTAGTTTCAGGCATAACATATCGAGTTTGTGAAACGATTTCCTTGAATTTCGGTATTTTCATCGCATTATATGCTATTTTTGCTAAATCAGCAGCAGTAGTATAATGTTCATTATCGTGCCAACCACTTGGATTTACAAAATGTGAATTTGTAGCACCTAAGTTTTCAGCTGTTACATTCATTAATTCAGCAAAGTTAGAAGAAGAACCGGAAATATGCTCAGCAAGTATATTTGCAGCATCATTGCCTGAAGGAAGAAGTAAACCGAATAAAACTTGTTCAAGTGTTAATTTTTCATTTTCAGAAAAATAAGCAAGTGAGCTACCAACCGGTACAGACATAATTGCATTTCTTGAAGGAATAATTTCAGTATTTGTATCACTGATTTGGGTTAAAGCGATATATGCCGTTAAAATTTTTGTTGTACTTGCAGGATAGGCTTTTTGATTTGAATTTTTTTCATATAAAACATTACCTGTTCTAGCATCTATTAAAATGGCTGAATTACAGTATACATCAAAGTTTGGCGTCGCAGCGAAACTTACATTTATCAAAAATAAAGAAAAAAATAGTAAAAGTAATTTTTTCATAAAAACGCTCCTTTTTTTAAAAAATATATTGACAGAATATGTAAAAGAAGTTATATTCTTCTTGGAAGGAAGTGGTAATGTGAAGATAACCAAGAAGACAATAATATTCATAATTTCAACTACATTTTTACTATCGGCATTAATTTATAATTTACTTTATATTAATAATAAAAAAAATGAAATAATTCAAGAGATAGAAGATGAAAATTTTGAGGAATTTTCCGAGGAAAAGATTGAAGAAAAGATTGAAGAAGAAAAAATGATATATGTTGATGTAAGTGGAGAAGTAAATGAACCCGGATTATATGCTCTTATAGAAGGTTCAAGAGTTAATGATGCTATAATTATTGCCGGCGGAGTAACTAATGAGGCGGACTTAACTGAGGTAAATTTGGCATATATTTTGACCGATGCAATGAAAGTAACAATTCCTAAAAAAGTTAAAGAGGTAAAAAAGATAAAACCGGTAGTATCTAAGAATATGAATATAGTAAGCGAAGATACAGTACTTAACGGAAAAGTTAATATAAATACTGCTACAAAAGAACAATTAAAAACTCTTTCAGGCATAGGTGATTCAACTGCCGATAAAATAATAAAGTATAGGGAAGAAAACGGAAATTTTTCTAATGTTGAAGATATAAAAAAAGTTTCTGGAATTGGTGAAAGTAAATACAATAAAATTGCTGAAAAGATAACTACATAATAAGTTTAACCATAAACAAAAACCGGATTTTACTATTGACAGTTTGAACATTATGTTATACAATGTAACAGGTATTCTTATAAAAGGAAGTAGGTGTAAAAAATGAAAAGAACATATCAACCAAATAACAGAAAAATGAAAAAAGTTCACGGATTCCGTTCTAGAATGGAAACAGCAGCTGGAAGAAGAGTATTAAAGAACAGAAGAGCAAAAGGAAGAGCAGTTCTTTGTGTATAATTTGTTCAAATAGAAGGAAAGAAATATACATATGTTGACTATTAAAAAGAACTTTGAATTTAAAAGAGTATTAAGTAGGGGAAAATCTGTTAATGGTAAGAATATTGCTATTTATTTTTTCCCCAATAGACTTAATCTTTTGCGTTTCGGATTTGCTGTTGGAAAAAAAGCCGGATGCGCAGTTGAAAGAAATAGAATAAAAAGAATAATAAGAGAATCTGCCAGATTAACTACGATTACGTTTAATAAGGGATATGACCTTGTTTTTGTTTGGAAAAATAGAATCTTAGCTGATGATGTGAGATATTTAGATATAAAAAAAGAAGTGGAGTTTTTGTATAAAAAAATACAAAAGGAAACAGACGATGAAAGAATTAGTGTTAAAGGCAATTAGATTTTATCAAAAGTATCTTTCTCCTCTAAAAGGAGCAGGTTGTTGTATATATAATCCGACGTGCTCTGAATATACAAGACAAGCTGTTGAAAAATATGGTGTTATAAAGGGGCTTGCTAAGGGCTTTTGGAGAATTTTACGTTGTAATCCTTTTGCTAAAGGCGGAGATGATCCGTTAAAATAAATTCGGAGGTAAGTATGGGAGCAATAATGGATATCATAGCCAGAGCTATGGGATGGATTTTAAGATCTTTATATGATGCTACCTTGAATTATGGTTTAGCCATCATTTTATTTACGATTTTTATTAAATTATTATTAATACCGCTTTCGTTAAAACAACAAAGAACAATGAAAAAAACACAAGAAATTCAGCCGATATTATTAAAACTACAAGATAAATACAAAGATAATCAACAAAAATTAGCTGAAGAAATGCAAAAAATATATCAGAAAAATCAAGTAAACCCTTTCTCGGGATGTTTACTTTTGCTTATACAGTTACCGATTATATACGCTATGTTTTTCGCAATAGCTCAACCTGTAAAGTTTATGTATCCTGAAATTAAGACTGTTGAGGTTGAACAAGCTATTGAAAAATACGCCGATATGGGAACATATAAAGAACTTTATTATATAGTAAATGAACGAAAAGATTTGATAAAGACTGATTTCTTAGGACTAGATTTAGGCCAAGTTCCAAGTATCGCAAGCTTAAGTATGTGGGCTACTTGGATAATTCCTATATTATCGGGAATTGCGACGTTTTTATCGTCGTATATAAGTATGAAACAGTCAAAGACGCCTGATGCGTCAAACGAACAAGCTGAATCAATGCAAAAAAATATGATGATTATGATGCCTCTACTAATTACATACATTTCATTTAAAGTACCGTTGGGTATGGGATTATATTGGTTTGTAAATACAACTATTACTATATTACTACAAGCTTGGATGATGTCGAAATTAAAAGCAGAAAGTAAAGTAATAGATAAATAAAGGAGGAAAACCATATGTCAAATTTTGTTGAAAAAATGGGTAAAACGGTTGAAGAAGCGGTAAAAAAGGCGTTGCAAGAACTAAACGCAACAGAAGAAAATGTTGAAATAGAAATACTTGAAGAGCCAACCAAGGGGTTACTTGGAATAGGGGCAAAACCGGCATTGGTTAGAGTTTCGCTAAAAGAGGAAGAAAAAGTCATACAAGAAGATAAAACAGCAAAAGTTAATGAAGTTATAACGAGTATTACTTCTTGTTTAGGATTAGACATAAAGAGCAACATTCAAGATACAGCAGAGTCATTAAAAGTAAATTTAGATGGTGAAAATTTAGGTCTTATAATAGGATATAAAGGTGAGACATTAGACGCTTTACAATTACTCACAAATGTTATAGTAAACAAAACAGGCGAGTATAAGAGAGTAGAAATTGATGCTCAAAATTATAGAGAAAAGAGAAAAGAAACATTGACTGCTTTAGCTCATAAGAAAGCAAGAGATGTTGTAAGATATGGTAAAAATATTACTTTAGAACCAATGAATCCGTGTGAAAGAAGAATTATTCATACAGCACTACAAGATGATACTAAGGTTACTACAATAAGCATTGGGTCTGAGCCTTTTAGAAAAGTTGTTATTAAAAAGGCTTAAGGAGTTATATTACCGTTTAATATTTTAGGACTATAAAAACTGTTTTTTATTGAAAGAAAACATTGTACTTTGCCAAGATAAACAAAATGATTATTGTTTAGCGAAACAAAGTACAATATTTTCTTTAATAGGAAACTTCATAGCTAAAAAACTTAATTCAACTTTATATAATTAAAGATTTTTAAGTGAATTTTAATTATTAGCTCGAACGACCGAAAGAAAATAAAAAGTTTTCTTTGATGTTGTTAGTTGAAGGTTAATATAGCTTGAATTTTTAGAAAAAGAGGAGAATACAATGGAGAAAACCACAATCGCTGCAATTGCTACATCTCCGGGAGTCGGAGGAATAGGAATTATAAGGATTAGCGGAGAGGAAGCATTTTCGGTCGTAGCAAAGATTTTTCGTCCGAAGGATGCTTTTTTTGATGTTAGCAATCCTAAACCTAATGTAATAAAATATGGATTTATTGTTGATGGAGAAAAAAGAATAGATGAAGTAATGGTATCGTTTTTTAAATCGCCTTACTCTTATACTACTGAGAATACAGTAGAAATAAATTGTCATGGCGGTATAGTTGTTATGCGAAAAATATTGGATAAAGTTATAGAATCTGGTGCTAGAATCGCAGAACCTGGAGAATTTACAAAACGTGCATTTTTAAATGGAAGAATTGATTTAGCACAAGCCGAATCTATAATTGATATAATAACTTCTAAAACAGATAGAGCAAGAAGTGTTGCAATGACACAACTTACCGGATTTTTATCTGAAAAAATAAACGAAATACAAAAAGATGTATATGATATTTTAATTCAAATAGAAGCCGGAATCGATTATCCTGAGCACGAAATCGAAGATGTTACACGTGAAACATTGAGAGAAGTTTTAACTAAAACGAAAGAAAAATTAGATAAACTTTATAACTCATTTGATGAAGGTAGGGTGTTAAAAGAAGGGGTAAGAACTGCTATTTTAGGTAAACCTAATGTCGGAAAGTCTTCTTTGATGAATGTTTTGTTAAGAGAAGAAAGAGCTATTGTAACAGATATTCCGGGTACAACAAGAGACACCATTGAAGAGTTTGTAAATATAAAAGGTATTCCGTTAAAAATAATAGACACTGCCGGAATAAGAAAAACAGATGATGTTATAGAAGAAATAGGAGTAAATAAAGCTAAAAAAGAAGTAAATGATGCTGATATGATAATTGCGGTATTTGATATATCAAGAGATTTGACAGAGGAAGATTATGAAATAATTAATCTTATAAAGAATAAAAAATCTATAATTTTAATTAATAAAATTGATTTAAGTGAAAAATGGAATGCAACAGAAATTTTTGATGGTAAGAAAATTTTTAACATTTCTGCAAAATCAAAAATAGGTATTGAAGAAATTGAAAATGAAATAGAAAGATTTTGGAAGAACAACGATGTAGAAACTGGTGAAAATGTAATTATATCTAATATGAGACATAAAAATTTAATCTTAGAAGCTAGTAATAGTGCGAAAAATGCGCTTGAAGCTCTAAAAGCCGATTTGCCGGTCGATATGGTGAGTATAGATATAAAATCATTACTGAACAATTTAGGAGAGATTACAGGGCAAAATGTGAGCGAAGAAACTATAAACGGCATTTTCTCACGGTTTTGCTTAGGTAAGTAATTTTTGGAGATGATTATATGGAATTTTTTATAGATGATTATGATGTGGCTGTAATTGGGGCAGGACATGCCGGATGTGAAGCTGCACTCGCTTCAGCAAGGCTTGGATGTAAAACAATAATATTTTCAATAAACTTAGATAGTATAGCTAATATGCCGTGTAATCCAAGTATAGGCGGAACTTCAAAAGGACATTTAGTTAGAGAAATAGATGCTTTGGGTGGAGAAATGGGAAAAAATACAGACAAAACTTTTATTCAATCTAAAATGTTAAATACATCTAAAGGTCCTGCGGTATTTTCTTTAAGAGCACAAGCGGACAGAAGAAAGTACCAAATAGAAATGAAACATACATTAGAAAGTCAAGAAAATTTAGATATTAACCAAGCAGAAATAAGTGATATTGAAATAAAAGATGGAAAAGTAGTTTCCGTAAAAACAGCGCGTGGAGGAGTATATAGAGTAAAAGCTGTTGTACTTGCCACAGGGACTTATTTAAAAGGCAGAATATTCTTAGGCGACGTAAATTATGAGGGTGGCCCTGACGGTATGTTTCCGGCACAATATTTATCAAAATCACTTATTGATAATGGTATTGAACTTATGAGATTTAAAACCGGAACCCCGGCTAGAATAAATGCAAGAAGCGTTAATTTTGATGAAATGGAAATACAAAACGGAGATAAAGAAATAATACCGTTTTCTTTTGAAAATGAAAGTATTGAAAAGGATCAAATCCCTTGCTATTTAACATATACAAATGAAAATACACATAATATAATAAAAGCAAATATTCATCGTTCGCCGTTATATTCAGGAAATATAAAAGGGGTAGGGCCTAGATATTGTCCTTCGATAGAAGATAAAATAGTACGTTTTTCTGATAAAGAAAGACACCAAATTTTTATAGAGCCAATGGGAGAAAATACTGATGAAATGTATGTTCAAGGAATGTCATCGAGTTTACCTGAAGATGTTCAATATGAAGTATATCATAGTATAAAGGGGTTGGAAAATGCTAAGATAATGCGTCCGGCATATGCAATTGAATATGATTGTATAAATCCTACTCAGTTAAAAAGATCCTTAGAGCACAAAAAAATTGATGGTATGTTTTTTGCGGGTCAAATAAACGGAAGTTCCGGTTATGAAGAAGCTGCTGCTCAAGGAATTATAGCGGGGATTAATGCTGCTCAGAAAATAAAGGGATTAGACCCTATTGTATTAGACCGCTCCGAAGCGTATATTGGAGTATTAATAGATGATTTGGTTACAAAGGGAACTAACGAACCTTACAGAATGATGACCTCAAGAGCAGAATATAGACTTATTTTAAGACAAGATAATGCTGATGCTAGATTAACACCGATAGGACATAAGATAGGACTAATTTCTGACGAAAGATATAATAAATTTTTGATGAAACAAGAAAATGTAGAAAAAGAAATAAAGCGTATAAAAGAAACTGTTATATCTCCTACGGAAGAAGTAAATAGGTTGTTGGAAGAAAATAATACAAGCAAAATTACAACTGGTGTTCATTTAGACGAATTATTAAAGAGAACAGAGCTTACATATGAATTGCTAAAGCCAATAGATATAAATCGACCTGAACTTACAAGAGCTGAGAAAGAGCAAGTAGAAGTTCAAATAAAATATGAAGGGTATATAAATAGGCAAATGATACAAATAGGGCAATTTAAAAAGCTTGAAAGAAAGATGTTGCCAAAAGACATAGACTATAATGAAATAAGTGGACTTGCTTTAGAAGCAAGACAAAAGTTAAACAAACAAAAACCAGAGTCAATAGGCCAAGCATCAAGAATTTCCGGAGTATCTCCGGCTGACATTTCTGTATTATTAGTTTGGTTGGCTATGAGAAATAAACAATAATGGAGGAAATAGAATGAATAATTCTAAAAAACTTATTGAAGATGCTCAGAAAATAGGCATTGAATTAGATATGTTTCACGTGAAACAATTTGAAAAATATCAAGACTTATTGCTTGAATGGAATGAAAAAATAAATTTAACTGCGATTACTGAAGAAAATGATATTATAACAAAACATTTCGTAGACTCTTTGACTTGTTTAAAGTATATAAACGATAATGATAAAATTATAGATATTGGTACAGGAGCCGGATTTCCTGGTATCCCTATAAAAATTGTTTCACGTGAAACAAAGATGACTTTGTTAGATTCACTTAATAAAAGAATTGTTTATTTGAATGATGTCGTTGAAAAATTACAATTAAACAATGTGGAAACTCTACATGGCAGAGCAGAAGAAGTTAGTAGAAATGAAAATTATCGTGAGAAATATGATGTAGCTACTGCAAGAGCAGTTGCAAATTTAAGAGTACTGTCAGAGTATTGTTTACCATTTGTAAAAGTAGGCGGAAAGTTTGTTTGTATGAAAGGCTCTGAATACTTGGAAGAAGTAAACGAAGCTAAAGCACATATAGGAAATTTGGGTGGAAAGATTTCAACCATAGAAGAAATTGTTTTGCCTGAGTCGGATATAAAACATACTGTAATTATTATAGATAAGGTAAGAGAAACACCTAAAGAATTCCCTAGACGTAAAATAAAATTTTAATTATAGAAAGCTTGATTAAAAATAAATTTTATTTGTTTTTAGTTAGAACTTCCTCGGAAAATAAAGAAAAATGTTTCATGTGAAACATTTTTTTCTTTATTTTCTTCCTTTTTTGAAAAAAATATGTTAAAATGGTAAGGACGATATACGAAATGAAGGGAGATTCTTCTATGGGAAAAATTATAGCAATTACAAACCAAAAGGGTGGTGTAGGTAAAACTACAACTGCTATAAATTTAAGTGCTGCAATAGCGGTAAAAGGGAAAAAAGTATTATTAGTTGATACAGACCCCCAAGGTAATGCAACGAGCGGATTAGGAATAGACAAGTCTAAGGAAAATAAGAATGTATATTCGGTTATGATTGATGGAGAGCCGATAAAGAATTGTATTCAAGAGACACAAATAAAAAAGTTACACATTTTACCTTCCAGCATTGAACTTGCCGGAGCTGAAATTGAATTGGTAAGCGTTATGGCTAGAGAATTTGTGTTAAAAACAGCTTTAGAAGAAGTAAAAGACTTGTATGATTATATAATCATAGATTGTCCTCCTTCGTTAGGATTAATAACGTTAAATTCATTAACAGCAGCTAATTCTGTACTTATTCCTATTCAATGTGAATTTTATGCATTAGAAGGATTAGGTCAATTAATTAATACAATAAATCTTATTAAGAAAAAAATAAATACCGAGTTAGAAATAGAAGGTATTGTATTGACGATGTATGAATCTAGAAGAAAACTTTCTAAAGAAGTTGCAGATGAAGTAAGGAAACATTTTAAAGATAAAGTGTATCCGGTAATGATACCTAGGAATGTAAGATTAAGCGAAGCCCCGAGTCACGGATTACCGATAGTTGTATATGATAAGAATTCGAGTGGGACAAAGAGTTATAATGATTTAGCAAAATTGGTACTAAAAGCTAATACAATAAAAGAGAAAAAATAAATGTTTCACGTGAAACATTAAGGAGGATAAAAATGAAAAAAGGTTTAGGAAAAGGCTTAGATGCACTTTTTGGTGAAGAAATAGAAGAAAAAATTGAAAATATTGAGGGGAAAGTTGCGCAAAACGGCATAACCGAATTAAAGATAACTGAAATAGAACCTAATATGAAACAACCAAGAAAGATGTTTGATCAAGAAAAAATAGATAGTTTGGCGGAATCTATAAAAGAGAATGGTATTATGCAACCGATAGTAGTTTCAAAGTCTAATGATACATATAAAATTATAGCAGGTGAGAGAAGATGGAGAGCAGCGAGAGTTGCCGGTTTAAAGACTGTTCCTGTTATAATAAGAAATGATATGACTGATTCTAAAATTTTAGAACTAGCTTTAATTGAAAATATTCAAAGACAGGATTTAAATGTTTTGGAAGAAGCAAATGCTTTTCAAGTTTTGATGAGTGAATATAATATGACTCAAGAAGAAGTTTCTAAGGTGGTTGGTAAAAGTAGATCTGCTGTTGCTAATGTTGTTAGGTTACTAAATTTAGATCAAAGAGTTCAAGAAATGCTAAATGAAAATAGAATTTCTGAGGCTCATGCAAGAGCGATTTTACCTATTACATCTAATGACAAGCAATATGAAATGGCATTACTTATTGAAAAAAGAGGAATGACTGTTCGTGATGTGGAACTTTTGATGAGAAGACGTAAAAAAGGAAAAAATCCTGAAAAAATGGAAGATATATTTACAAAAAATTTGGAAGATAGTATGAAGGGATATTTAGGAACTAAAGTAAAAATAATTTCTAAATCTAATGAGAAAGGTAAAATTGTTATTGAATATATGTCGAATAGTGACTTGGATAGAATAATGGACATTATTGGAATGGAAAAAGATTATTAATTTGGTTTGGGAGGAAAGAAACAATGAATTTCTTTGCAGGACTTGTCCAAAATCCGGTATTTATATTTTCGATATTAATTATAAATACAATACTTATGGTAATATTTTTTATTTGTAACTTAATAGTAGGAAAAGCTTATAAAAACCTAAATACGAGATATTTGGATTTTATGAGTAAGCTTGGAAATGGAGAGAATGTAGAACAAATTCTTTCTGAATACTTAAAGATTGTGGACGAAATGTTAGATAAATCTAAAAAACAAGAAGAAGAGTTGAAAAGGCTAGAGAACAATTTAAAAAAATGCGTTCAAAAAGTTGGAATTGTTAGATATAATGCATATGGAGATACCGGAAGTGACCTTAGTTTTACGTTAGCTTTAATGGACTCAGAAGATAATGGTATTGTTGTAAATGGATTGTATTCGAGAGAGTGTTCATCTATTTTTGCTAAGCCTTTAGTAAAGGGCGAAACAAAATATAATCTTAGTGCTGAAGAAATACAGGCAATAGATATAGCAAAAAGTAGCAGTAATGCAAGATATTAATAAAAGGAGGAATAAATATGGCTATTATCGATAAGAAGAAAAAATTAGTCCAAAGAGAGAAACATAAGATAAAAAGGGAGCAATTAGAAGCTTTAGATGAAATATTAAAGCGTCAAGTTATAATAAAACGTGGAATGTCAATGATGTATGTTTCAACTGATGAAAATAAAGGATTTATGACGAGAGGTAAACATTCCGAGCAAGTAGCAGAAATTGGCGGATATTTGGCAAGTTTACTTGGAGGAGATGAAGCAAAGACTAAAAGAATAGGAATAGCGCATGATTTTGGGCATTCTGTGTTAGCTCATAATGGTGAAACAGGAATCGGAAGATTTTTAGCATCTCCAGATGAATTTAGCGTAGAAGAAAATGTACCTATAAAAGATTTTTTTGACCATTCAAAACATGGTGGAAAGATTTTAGAGATTACTTGTGCGAGATTAGGTATCGAAATTCCGGATTATTTGCTAAATGGTATAGAATCTCATTCATCCGGCAGTAATTCTAAAGGGGCGGTAAAGTGTGAAAGTTTTGAAGCAGAATGTATTATGAGAGCAGATAAAATAGCAAGTTCTATTTCTGATACTCAAGATATGTTAAAGGCCGGCGTTTTTGATTTATCTGATAAATCATTAAAAGAGGTTTTTGATAAAAACGAAGAAGTAAGACAAACAATAGAAACAAGAGCCTTCAGTGATTATAGACAGGATAAAAAAGAATTTGATATTATGTTGGAAAGCATTATAAGGCAAGGCGGGAAAAGAGCCGAAGAATTAAGAAAGATAAATGATAATCCTCAAAGAGGTAATGCGGAACGAGTATATAAAATATTTGATGAGGTAAGAGCTGAACAAATAGATAGACAAATTGAGATAATAAAAGAGTTTATAAAATTAGAGCCAAAGGAACAAAGGGAAAGAATGATAAATCTTATTGTTGATGGAGTAAAGCGTAAAGGTGTGAAAGTAAATGTTACTCCAATGAATGATTATAGTAAAACTTTCCCGGAAGGACAATTATTTATTACCCATGATGCAGAATGTATTTTGGCAGGGCTTAGAGGATTGCTTATAAGTTGTGAGAATAGAAGAGTGCTTGGGAAAATGGGCTGTGAGTTAGACGGATTAGTTGAAACTTGTGCAAGATATGTATATACAAATCAAAAAGATTTTGAGCATAGCTGGCCTTTTAAGAATTGGAAAAAAGATAAAAATGGTGAAAAGATAGAATGGAAAGATCAAGTTGCATATGGAATTGCTCAAATGACTGATAGACAATTTAAAGATTTTTGTGAGAAATTATTGGTAAGGGAAGACGCGCGCGAGGCTTTTAAAAACTGCAAATACAGAGATCCACGTGATACTGCATATCTGAAAAAACATAAGGGTGAAAAATTACCGTTTAGTACATATGATTTTAGTACAAAAGATAGTATAGAAGGTGCTTTTAAGATTGATTTAAATCGTACTTATCAAGAACCTATGTACATTCAAATGGCTAAAAATAAGAGTGATAGAAAAATGAGCGAACCGGAGAGATAAAATTATAATCAAAGAAAAAGAGGATTTTTTGAATTAATCCTCTTTTTTCTTTGGACCTAAATTTCCATCTGCCCAATGTTTTCGACATAATCCTATATATTTATCATTCGCTCCTAAAACTACCTGAGCACCTGTTTTTACAACTTCGCCATTTTTATTGAATCTAGCGTTATATGTAGCTTTTTTTCCACACCAGCAAATTGTTTTTACTTCCTCAATTGTATCTGCAGCAGCAAGAAGAGCTGAACTTCCTTCAAACAAATTGCCTTTAAAATCAGCTCTTAGTCCGTAACATACAACAGGAATATTTAAGTCATCTACTATATGTATAATAAAATTAACTTGTTCTTTTGTTAAGAATTGTGCTTCATCTACTATTAAACAAGAATAACCTTCTAACATATCTTCTGTTATTTCATCAAAAATTACACAGGGCGATGAAAGACCGCAACGTGATTTTATAATTTTTTCTCCGTCTCTTGTGTCAATAGCTGGCTTTGCAAGTAATACATTTTGACCACGTTCTTCGTAATTATATTTTACCATTAAAGCGTTTGCTGTTTTACTTGAGCCCATTGCACCATATCTGAAATATAATTTTGCCATTTTTTATCCCTCCAAAATAAAGTGTATCATAATTTTTATAAATAATGAATAGTAAAAGGAAAAGAATATATTTTTTAGTTGCACGCAACATCAATACATTAGACGAAAAATAAGTTTGATAGGAGGAAAATTTTATGGAGTCAACAAATTTAAATATTCGTACAGATAAAGAAACAAAAAAAGCCAAGTCTCTAATGAGATTTGGCTTTTGGCGGAGAAAGAGGGATTCGAACCCTCGCTGCCCTTGCGAACACTAACAGTTTAGCAAACTGTCCCCTTCAACCTACTTGGGTATTTCTCCAAAGGTCTTGATTTAAAAAATATTTAAACAATGAACATTTACTGTTCATTGTTTTTTGGCGGAGAGGGTGAGATTCGAACTCACGGCTCTTACGAGTCACTAGTTTTCAAGACTAGCTCCTTAAACCGCTCGGACACCTCTCCAAGTAACTGACCTTTTTTAATATAACACGAAATAATTCACTTGTCAAGGTAGAAAAAAATATTTTTCTTTGGAAAATTTTGAAAAAACTATTGACAGAATATTACATATGCTGTAAATTGATAACGTAATTAGAAAATAATTACATTGGAGGTAGGATATGAAAAAAGTTTTGTCAGCTGTTGGTAGTGATATGATTAAAGAGTTATTAAAGGAATATGATGTACTATCTGATATTCCTTACCAAGAGGGTGTAATAGAAGCGATAAAGAGGGATTTTATAGATATATTGGTTGTATACGCTAATTTAGAAGGCGATATGGATAAATATATGTTTATTGAAAAAATACGTGAAATAGATTCTAAAATTGAAATTTTTGTAATTATTGATGAAGAAGATGATAATTACAAAAATTATTTGTTCAAAAAAGGAATTTTTAATATTTTTGTAAATGAAAAAACATCAAAAGAGGAATTGATAAATGCAATAAATAACGAAACATCAATTAAACCTCATAAATCCGATTTAAGGCAAAAAAATGTTAACGACTATAAATTAATCAACAAAGAAAATAAAAACCAAAATAGGCCTAATTTAACGCCTCGCTTCCAAAAGCAACAAGTAATAACTTTTACCGGAATGAGTTCGAGTGGAAAAACAACACTTGCGACTCAATTTGGAACGTTAATAGCAAAAAATTCAAGAGCAAAAGTATTATTAATAGATTTTGATACGATAAATGCCGGATTAAACCAATTTTTTGGAACAAAAAGATCTCCGGAGAAGCCGGATTATATATTGCCACCTGATAAAAATTCAGGAATTAATTATATGATAGACGCTATTGATAAAAGAACTTTTGATTCTAATGTGTTTGAAAAATATGTTGTAAAAACAAAATACTTTTCAAATCTAGATATATTAACCGGGAATAAATCTTTATTTGTTTGTGAAAAAGTACTAAATATAGAATACTATTCTCGAATTTTGGAAAAAGCAAAGGAATTATATGATTTTATAATTATAGATACATCTTCTAACATATTTGTTGATGCTACACAATTTTCATTGTTAAATGCAAATACTATTTTTTATGTTTTAGAGGCGACAAACACATCTTTTGAGAGAACTTTTAGAACAATAAAAGAAATTTTCCCAGTATGGGGTGTTAATAATAGCAAGATTAAATTGATAATAAACAAATATCATAAAAATTCACCTTCAAAATTGGTAATAAATGAGATGATGAAAGGAATACCAATTGCGGGATACATAAGCCTTTTGGGGAAATATGATGAGTGTTTAAATAGTGGACGACCATATACTTTAGACGATGAATCTGAGTATATAGAAATGCTGGAAGAATTAAATATTATAGCTAAGAAAAATCCAATAAATAAACTGAAAAATAAGTATTTAAGCCGTTTTTTAGCAGAAGGGAGGCAGGAGAATGTTAATAGATCCGTACAAATCAGTTAATAAAAATGTGAAGGTAGAGAAAATGGTTACAAGAGCGGATAAAATCGTAAATGAAATAATAGAATTTTTAATAGAAAATTATTCTGAAATACTGGGTACATCTGCGTTTGATACAAAAAATAGAATTTCCGCTGAAAAAATTATAAGAGAAAAATTAGTTAAAGATTATAACTATGGAAACTATGATACAGAGGAATTAATAAAAAATATTTTAGATAGAATATTTGGTTATCACATACTCCAAAAGTATATAGAAGATGCTTCAGTTAGTGATATAAGAGCAATAAAATGGAACAGTATATATGTAATGCGAGACGGAAAGTGGGTAAAAGTAGAAGATAGCTTTTCAAATGAAGTAGAATTTTATAACTTTGTCAGATATTGTGTACTTAAAAATAATGGGAAAATAACTCATGAACAACCAATTGCTGTGGTGTCGGATAAAAATAATCATTTAAGAATTGAAGCAGGGATTTCTCCGGTAAATATTGTTTCTCCGAGCCTAGTAATAAGAATACATAGGCCTGAAAAAAGGCTAGGACTAACTGAGTTATGTTTAGAAAAATGTATGATGAATATTGATATGAAGGAATTTTTGAGGAAGGCTGTAATTGCCGGATGTAATATTATTATAGCCGGAAAAGGTGGATCTGGGAAAACGACATTACTTAGAGCTTTTATAGATGAAATACCGGATACAGTATCTATTACTTCGAATGAGGAAACTGCTGAATTATATAGTAGTCACGGTAACATTATACAAAGAGAGATTGTAAAGAATAGACTAACCGGAAATATACTTTTGGAGGATTTAACAAAACATTCTCTAGTTATGAGTAATGATGCAATAGTAATAGGAGAGTTAAAAGGTGCTGAAGCAATGTCTTTCTTTGATGGAATAAGTACGGGGCATATAGGGTACGCAACAGTTCACTCGGAAAGTGCTGAATTAGTATTGGATAGACTCGTAACATTAATGAAAAGAGATAGTCTTGCTCAACAATATACTGATAAGTATCTAAAAGATATATTGGCTCAATCAATAGATTTAATCGTATATATGAAGAATTTTAAGGTTTATGAAATATGCCAAATAGAATTTTCATACGAAGACGGTATAAGTTATAGAAAATTGTTTGAATATAGGCATAAAGAATTGGAAAACGGAGAAATAAACGGAACTTTTGAAAAAATAGGAGAAGTAACTGGGAAGGCTAATGTAAAAATAAAGATGATGGCGGAGAATTAATATGAATTTTTTGATAATATTGCTTAAATTTTTAATTATATTTTTTACAATATTTTGGATCGTAAGCAAACTTGAAAGTAAGGATACATCGGTGTTATACGGCTTTTTACTTAATAATACGAAAAAATTTGCACCGAAAAATATAAGTAAAATAGAAAAGTATTTTAAGAAGTTATCTATTCCGTTTAATATAGCAACACTGAGTATTGTATTAGGAATTGGAATAGTATCATTTTTAATAGTGTTATTCATAACAATGAAAGTATTTACGCTAAATTCCGTAAGGTATATTATTTCTATTCCTTTTTTATTTAGCGGAATAATAGTATTAGAACTATTTGCAGAATACAAGCAGGAAAGAATGGAAGACGGATTAAGCGATTTCTTTATTCAGCTAAAATCTGCTTTAAAAGTTAATCCCGAAATAATAGAAGCACTAAGACGAATTCAAAACAATGTGCTAGAACCGTTTTCTACATATACAAAACAAATGTTAAATGAAATTAATGCCGGTAAATTACCGGAAGATGCTTTAGAAAGTTTTGCTCATAAAATAGGAATAGAGAAGTTTTCACTTTATATAAATAACGTACGATATTGCCATATATATGGCGGAAATATTACGTTACTTACAGAAAAAACTCAGGAGGTAATTGCAGAAGCGATAAAACAAAAAAAGAAAAGAAATAAAGAAACTAAATCGGCATGTACAGTGCTTTATGTATTGATAATAATAGATTTTTATATGTATTTTTCATTTATTGCATCAAACCAATATTATTTGGATTTAATGAGTAAAACATTTATAGGACAAACAATAGTAAATATTAATTTTATTTGTGTATGGATAATGATATGGTTATCGAAAACAATAAAGAAATTAGACTATTAGGAGAAAAAATATGATTTTTTTATTAAAAATTAGCTTTATATGTACGTTAATAATTGTATGTATGCGGATTATAGCAAAGATTTCCGCAAACGGTATAAAGAAAAAGATTTATCAAGAAGAATTTAGGGCAAATAAAAAAATTAATATCAAAAATAAATATATACTGAAAAGTATATTAGCTTTGGGATTAGCCTTAATATCTGTATTGTACGGAAATGGTACAATAAAAAGTATTGTTTGTGGTTGTATATTTTTTGTATTGCTTTATGGGTATGAACAGATACAAAATAGCTCCCAAAAGAAGCAGGTATTACAAGATTTGTTAAATGTATCTGAGTGTTTGAGAGTACAGATTTCTGCCGGTATATCATTAGATATTGCTTTAAGAAATATTTCGGAATTATGCAAAAATAAAGAATTCGCCCAAGAGCTTGCTAATTTGTATTTAGAATATCAGTTGTCTAAGTTTACAGTCAGCAGTTCAGCCAAAGAGCTTCAACAGAAATTTAATTATTCTGAAATAAGAATGTTTATATCTGCAATAAATCAGCAAACACAGAGTACATCAGCACTTGAAGCGTTTGATAATTTGATAGAGGTGTTAAAAGAAAAATATATAGGATATATGGAAGATGTAACTAAGTCAAAATCAGCAATTATGATATTAGGAGTATGTATAGTGGTATTTAATTTAGCAACTATGAGTGTTTATCCTCTTGTTATGGAGGCAAATGAGGCGTTAAAAGTTATGTTAAAGTAGAAAACATTATGGGACCGGCATATGTGAATAAATTTTAGGAGGAATGAAAGATGAAAAAGAATATAAAAAAATTACTAAAAGAAAATAAAGGTGGTTCGGAGATAACTCAGTCTCTATTACTTATAGGCGTTGCGATTTCTTTAGTCCTTACGGTATTTTTCCCGGGCCTTAGAAAAGTATTTAATGGTGTAACAGACAGTATGAATGGCTGGTTAAAGAGCTCAGCACAACAAATATTTGATGTTAGTGTGCCTGCCGGAACAGAGGGGTAATTATGAAAAAACTAGATATAACTGTGATTTCTGTATTAGTTGCTGTTATTTTGTTTATAGTTTTGACGTTTATTCAAAATAGTATTATAAATAGTGAACCGACAACTAAAGTATTAATTGCAAACGTTGATGTAAAGCCGGATACAGAGCTTAAGTCTGAATGGTTTGAAGTAACTGATGTACCGTTATATTTAACATTAAATAATAGCACATTAGGTAATCTTGAAGATATAAACGGTAAGTATTCAAGAGAAACTATAAATAAAGGACAAATATTGTTTAAGCAAGATATAGGAACTAAGGAAGAACTTAAAGTAATAAATTCGCCGGAAGGGACAGAAAAAATAGCAATTGAACTTAAATCATCTCAAAATGCCATTGCTTATCAAATAAAGCCGAAAGATAGAATACATCTGTATTTCAGCGGTAGATACGGTGCGATTAAGGAAAGTATATCACAGTTCAATTTAGAAAATGTGTTAAAAGGCGATAATTCTATGTATACAACGTGTTTATTAAATGATACTGAGATTTTAGGTATATATGATGAGAACGGAAGAAGCATAGAAAATGAGAAATTTACTGGAATTAATACAATTGTTATTGCAGTAGAAAGTGAAAAGGCAAAAATGATAAATAATTTGAGAAATCAAGGCACATTTGATTTAACAAAATAATGGAGGATTAAATGAAAAAACTGATTTTTATGGTATGTATTGTTTTTAATATGATTAGCTGTTCATATGCGTACAATGACATTGATTTTAATCATTGGGCATACAATTCAATCTCAGAATTAACTCAAAGCGGAATTTTATCGGGGTATCCTAATGGGAATTTTGAGCCGGAAAGCAAGATGACAATAGCAGAATTTTTAGCTTTACTTACAAAAGTAATTGGCTATAAGCCTGATGTATCCACACTTTCAAGTCATTGGGCGGAAGGGTATATTAGTAGCGCAATAAGTAATGAAATTATTAATTTAGAGGATTATTCTGTTTTTAATCCGGATGATTATATAACGAGATGGGAAATTTGCAAGATGCTTGTAAATAGTTTTGAAAATACTAAAAATGCGAAGCTTAATACATCAGATGTAAAATTTACAGACATAGATGCTAAAAATTTAGAAGAGCAACGTGTTGCGACAATACTAAAGGATTCAGGTATTTTAGCTGGGTATCCTGACGGAACTGCCGGATTTGATAGAATGTCTACGAGAGCTGAAATTAGTTGCTTTATGAATTCTGTAAAGAATAAGATAAATAAGTTAAAGTACTATAATAATGACATTATTTATGAAAATATTGAGGCTAAAGCTAATATTAGTGATGATGCAATTGTTTTAAGAAAGTATGAGTTTACAAATGATAATGATTATTGTACGACAATTATAACTGAT
>CAYZJZ010000001.1:0-8849 GCA_964478905.1 uncultured Eubacteriales bacterium | reverse complement strand
CAAATGTTTGAGTTTGATAAAGCTTATGAAACAAAGTATAAAGACAGCTTTGAAAAAATCTTTAATAGTGAGCACACATATGCTGCTTATCGAAGAAAATTTGGAGAAGGAAAGTATGTATTAGCGGTAGATTTTGAGACTATTAATAATACTGAAGAATATAATATTTTAACAGGGTATCCGTTTTTTAATGTGTTCTTTTATAACGATGAAGATATTTGTATAGTAGACTCTTTTGATGAGAGGGAAATTGATAAACAATTATCTTCTCAAACATATACAGGAGAATTTGTAGCTCCGGGTAAAAGCCTGAGTACATCTGCGTTTTACGTCTTAAACAAGCTGCCGAAAGAAAAAATTAGGGTAAATAGACCTCTTACGACTTTATACGGTATTAATACGGACGAATTAATGGATGTTAATTCACTTCATTCTGCAATAATCTATTTAGAGGAGGAGTAGAATGAAAAAAATAGCATTTTTTATGAGTTGTTGCTTAATTTTGCAAAGTGTTTCGAATGCGTATGTTGTGAGAGATGTTGAAATTAAGTCTGAAAAGATAATTCCGTTTAGCTTTATTTCAGATACAAAAGAATATGAAGATAGTGTAAGTATAAAAGGACTTAATAACGTAAAAATAGAGAAAATATCTCTTAATAACGGAGAGGCAGATGCTGAAATTAGCGGTAATTACATTGATTTACAATTTTATGATGGCAATAAATCAAGTAATCTTCAAACAGTTACGGAAACTGCTAATTTAGAACTTGATCTTGTACCCTTAGATAATGAAAGTGAAAGAGAAATAACAGTTGGAACGGATAATGAAATAAAAGAAATTATCGGTGTTTCCGGCGACTTTTCCGGGGCAAAAATCGGTAATAACGGAAAAATAACAGTAGAAGTAGATAAAAATGCAAAAGGGGAATGTGGGTATGATGAAACAAAGAAAGTAAAGTCTACTGTCGAAGTAAAAATAGATAATGATAATAAACTAAGGAATGTAGAAAGCAAATTCATAGAATTACCATATGAACCAATTGGAAAGGTAAAAGCTGTAAGCGGGGATACATCTGCTGTACAGGAGATAATAACAGATGGCAATTCAATAAAAGTAGAATTTGATAACGGAACACCAAAGCTAAATGAAACCAGTTTAAGTGAATGCCATACATATTTTTGGATTGATAGAGACGCTGACGGAAGTTTTAGAAAATATAATCCCAATTCCATATATACAACAGATAAAAACAAAATTACAGGAAAAGGAGAATATTTAGATGAAACAGAGCAAGATGAACTGGGAATGAGGCTATGGTATAAAAATTGGACAGATTATTGTGGAGCTGAAATTGACGGGGTAAGGTATATTTATCCTTTTGACAAATCAAAAGGAGTTCCCAAAAGTTCAGATGGTGAAGTGTTAAAAAATTCAACAATAAAGATATCTGGTCAGGAGCTTAATGCTGAAAAATATACTGTTGAATTTTCCGAAGATGGTGTTTTATATATTCCTGAAGGGAAATTATACAGTATGGGCGATTTAGTTTCAGGTACAAAAGGCTGGGGTGAATTATGCGAAAATAAGTCGTGGGAGAGTAAAGAAACTTTTATGAATAGTATTACCGGAAAGGAAGAACCATATGTGAGACATTATAAGTTCTATTATGGTCCGGAGAAAAAAAGAGCTTTTGGTGGATTTTATACATATCCGTACAATTGTGTGGTGGAGTACGAGCACTATAAACCTGTACAATTATATTCCGGAGAAGTTACTTACACATATGAAACAGAAAAGTATGTAAGAGGATACTTATATGATGGTTGGATAAAAATTTCTTATACTGAAGAAAAGAATGTAAAAGATTATCCACCTACTTCTCCGTATAATGTAAAGTATGATGAAACACAAAAAATTATATCGTGGCAACCTGGAACTGATGATTATACTTCTCGTGATAAATTAATCTATGAAATCCAGATGTATACTGACTCCTGGGGGAATAGCTTTAAGAGTAATATCGGAGAAATAAGTATGAAATATGATGTGCCGGGAGATGTAACGGATATAAGGGTAAGAACTGTTGATGAAGTAAATCAAGTTTCAGAGTGGTCTAATATGTCGGATAATATGATAGAGCTTACAGGAAGTGTTAGTCCTAAAGTAATAAAATCCGGAGACAAAATAAATATTTATGCTACGACTAAGTCATTATCTGAAATTGAGAATGTAACTGCGAATTGTAAGCCACTTGGAATTTCAACTGAACTTACTAAAATTAGTGAAGAACAACCTGATTATTATGAAATTTCTTATGAATTAATGGCAGATTTCTTAGAGGAAGATGAGTATATATATTCTAGTAATAGAAGATATGCAAAGAGTGAAAATGGAAATGAAAGAGATTTATCATTTTCATCTAAAGACAGTACTAATGGTGACACAGTAAATATATCATTGCCAAATGGAATTAATTTTTCAAAAAACGGAACTATAATATTTCCTAATGGTAATTACTTAGATTCTCCATTGAATATATTTACTTACAATAAGAAACGTTATTACTTGCATATGACTAATGAAATTGGAATAACCAATAAAGTTACAGGGAAAAATGAACCTCTTATAGCTTTTGAAAATGATATAAATAAGGTAATAAAGAATTATAACACGTTTATAGAATTTGTGCCGAGAATTAGAATTAATAATTTTAATTATACTGATGATAATTTGCCGTCATATACAGTGTTAGATGTTGATAGAAAAATTGCGGACAAACCTTTAGTTATTCGCTGGAATACAGATGCAAGCGGGGTTACAAGCTTTGATATCTCTGCTGAAAATACTGAAATTTATAGCTTTTGTGTTGATTATAGTGTACTTGATAAGTATGTAGGCGAACTTGAATATATAAGAAATGAAAAGTATTTGAAAAGATATGTTTTATCTACTTCAGGGTATACTTATCCGAATAAAAGCTTTAAGGCTAAATGGGCAAAAATAGCATTATCAGTCTTGACAAGGTATAATGTCCAAGAGTTTCCTTGGCTTGGATATAAAGTTGATAGGAACGAATATGTAAGGGAAGAATATATCTTGAATTATAATAATGACCCTAGTGTTAGGAATACTTATCGTACACTTATTTTGGATGAATATGCGTCTGATGCGGCTGTTAAAAAGTATTTGAAACTGATTAAAAGTACTAATTTCCCTATAAAACGTAAAGATGATTCTACTGTGTTTGCAAAAGATGTACTGGATTATAATTCTGAATTTGAAGCAATTCAAATTAGTACAGATAATGAGGCAAAGGATGGTAAATATGAGATTGAATTAATTGCTACGGATGTTTACGGAAGAAGTTGTAAAACTATGCTTGCAGTTATAGTAAGAAACGATGAAATCCAGGTGTATCCTGAAGAAGAGCCTAAGGATGAAAATGTAAAATTAGGTGAAATGTTAGTAGGAAGATTTTTCTATAAAGATGGACAAGGGTATTTGGAGGAGCTTAGTAAAACAAATGGAAACGAAAATGAAGGATTTATTTGTGCGGGAGAAACTATCGGAATAGATGTAACTGCTAAAAATGTTGAGTTTATAGATATAGAGCTTCTAGGAGACTCTTCTATACAAACTCTTGACTCGCTTACTAAAAAGTTCTTAATCGAAAAACCAAGCAAAGATTATAATGAAATTGCGAAAGAATATGGTGATTTCCCAAAACGAATATATCCTACTGAAGTTAATGAGGATAGCGAAAGTAGATTTAAGTATTTTTATACAGTTCCATATAAAACTAAACAAACCCTGAACTCTTGGTGTACCCTGAAAGACAGCGTTTTAGAAAATATAGATAAAAGCCAATTGTTTACAAGAATTTCTGAGCCATATAGGCTGAAAATTACCCTAAATGGTAATGAAAAAGAAGTAACTCAATTTGAATTTGATGTTTTTGAAAGATGGGACACTGTGCTAAATAGAAATGTATCTAAGTGGGTAACTAATTCAAAGACAAAATGGCAGTTAAGGACTGATAAATAATGAGAAGCAATAAAGGAAGTGTTTTAGCAAGTTCTATAATGCTAATTGGTGGAATTGCTTTAGTTTTAACCATTTTGGGAATTGCTGTATTTGAGCAAATGACGACAAGTGTATTTCACGAAATAAAAAATGATTTATATATGATAAATCGAAATGTATTACTTTCAATAAAAAGAGACTATATGGGAGAAGATATATACGATTTTTATGAAAAAGATGTGGGGGAGTTAGTTAAAGAAGAAATAAAAAAACTGTGGAATACAGATGTATCCGTTGATACAGAAAGAGGCTTTATACAAAAAGTCGAGCTTTTAGAAGCAAAGATAGTTAATAAAAAATCAGAATTAGAGATACAAACTACACTAAAACTTAATTTAAGAGCAATTGTATTTAAAAGCTTTTTTAAGGATAATTTGGTATTTACAGTTAAAGAAAATACTAAAATAAGAAAAATGGAGAGATAAATGAATAAAGGAAATAGAGGAAGTACAATACTTGTTACACCTATTGTATGGGTAGTGACTATATTTATTTTTGTATTTTTCATAGTGTTTGGAATTAGAATTATAGAGCCGTTTATGATATATCAAAAAATGTCGTCTACGGCTCTAAAATACATATTTGTCATGGAGGAATTTGGATATTTAAATGATGCAGATGAGAATTCACTAAAAAATGAGTTAGTTGCTAAGGGACTAAAAACTGAGAATATTTTAATTAATGCAACTAATGAGCCAAAAGAGTATGGAGATGTAATAGAACTTAATATTGAATATAAGCATTCATATCAAATATTTAAATTTAATAATTCCCTAGTTCCAAGTCGTAGTGAGGATATAATAGAAATATGTGTTTCTAAAAAAGGTGTAAGTAAAAGATAAAATTAAAAAAAATTTTTAAAATCAGTTAAGTTATTCCAAAATAAGCCGATGTATCTTTTGAAAAACAGGAGGAAGTTTTATTTTTCTTTTGTTCAAAACAGGATGTTAAATTAAAGGAGAGAGGTTTGTTATGGGAAGACGTTTAGCTTTGTACAGTGATATTTTAGAAAAGATGAGTATTGGTATTGACGAATATACTAATTACTATTCGACGAAGTTAGAAAAATACAGGAAGTTAAGTGAACTAAAGACTAAATATGAAAATGCGAAAAATGGATATGAAGCTAGCTTAATGATAAGCTATGATGCTGATTCTGAAGATTTTCACGAAAAAAACATTTCGAAAATAAAAACAGAATTGACAGTATTAAAAAGCAACTTATATCCTATAATGTATAGTAATAATAAAATAAAGAGTACTTTCCAAAGATTGTTTTTTGTTCCGTTTGCCAGAAAAAATAAACTTACAGGCAATAGAATTGCGGAACTTGAGGAGAGACTACAAAAAAGTACAGAAGCTTATGAATTTTATAAGAATAAGCACGAGCTTGGTTGTAATTATCTAAAAGTTTTAGGGTTTGATATGTCTACAAAAGATAGTGCTGAAAAAATAAAGATTACTTTGGATAATGTAATAGGTGAGTTTAATAATTTTATAGAATGTGATTCTAAGTACTTTGAAGAAATTACGACTCATGATGATTTCTATAAGATTACTAAGTCTGAAATTGAAGATAAAATATCTGATTTTGCGTCTAAAACTTCTAAATTGAATGAGATAAAAGAAGAGTTCGAAGGAAAAAAATTAGAATTGGAAAGTGTAGTAGATGCGAAGAAATTGTTGAATGATATAAATCGTAAAATAACGTCTGTTATTGATTAATGTTGAGTTTGGAGGTATAGTGATGTGGATTGGTATAATAATATCAGTTTTAATAATTTTATTATTACTATTCCTAATCTCTAAACCGGGTAAGTCTAAAAAAGAAGAAGAAAAAGAAAAGAAAGTATACGCGATGCCTAAGCAAAGAAGATATCCTTGGTTTTATACTAAGGATTGTCATTTCTATGCTGATGGTTCATCGCGTTTTGTCTATTCTGAAAATGACTTGGAACATCTAGACAGTTCTTTAGAAGAAGCGGCTAAAAAAGGAGATTATACTAAAGCGATAAAACTTGCTGATGAAATAATAAAAGCATTACCAAAGACTGAAAAAGCTTGGATTATAAAAATAAACTCTATTTTTAGTGATGTTATACAAAATGAAAAGTGTTGGAATGAGCTTTTATCAAAGAAGATATTAAATGCGTGTTTTGGTTTTTTACAATGCTCGGAAACAGTATTAGATCGGAGTTTAACTGCTAAGCATACTTTAATTCCTACGCTACTAAAGAATATTGAGGAGCTTATAAAATATCAAGTAAAAAATGTTACTAAGTATCATAATTTTGAAGTGTATAATATGCTTGTAAATATATACTATATACTTCCGTTTAGAGAAATACTTGAATTACTGAGTGGTCATTTATTAGAAGATAAAGTAGACAAATCTTTCGATGAAGAAGCGTATATAAAAGTTACTATTAAGAGCTTTATAAGTCATGTGGATATGCTTAGAACTCGGAATACATCTAGGTTACAAGAAACTTTTGATGTTAGGAAAATAACTAATTGTACGTTAATAACTGATGAAAAAATGGAAGCTAATATAATTGCTTTTGACTTAAACTTTGAGTCCGGTATAGATAAAGAAAAAATTCAAGCTAAGTTTTATGATGAAAATAACAACGAAATAAATTTTGGCAAAGTACCTGGGGAGTCGTTTGTTGATATATTTGAAGCTAAAACTACGCGTGGGGTTACTGTAAGAGAGGAAATAGTAATTTTAACTGATATAAGAATAGCAAGAACTGTGGTTTCTATATATAATGAGAAGTCTGAGGTGAATAAAGAAAAGAGAGAAGCAAAAGGAGCTCTAAAAGCTGAAGAAAAGCCTAAAGCTGAAGTTAGTAAAACTAATGCTAATTTAGACAACAAGAAAAATAATAGTAAAACTGAAATAAAAGACGAGATTGTTCCTGATAATAAAATAAAGCAAACTGAAAATAGTGAACAGGAACAAGAAAATGATGAAATTAAAGAAGAAGGAAATGAAGTCGAACAAGAACTGGAAATAAGACAGCAAACATTGATGTATCCATGTTTTGAGGATATTGAAGATATAAAAATAAGCAATTCTCAGTTTGTATGTTTGAAAAAAGGTGGACTTGTTTTGTCAGTCGGAGATATAAAATGTTCTGAACAAATTGCAACATGGAAAGATATAAGTAAGGTATATGTAAAAGATAATGCAATATATGCAATAAAAGAAGACGGAACAGTTATGTATGCTGGTAATACTGATTATGAGAATGCAGAGTATATTTATTCGTGGGATAATATAGACAAATTGTATTTAGCGGATAAGCATATGTTAGCATTGACAAAAAATGCTACGGTAAGAGCGGTTGGTAATAATGATAATGGTCAATGTGAAGTTGATGAGTGGTATGATATAATTGACTTGGCGGTTGCGTTTCATTCTGTTGGACTTAGTAAAGACGGTAAAGTTCACGCAATCGGTGAGAATAATTTCGGAGAATGTGATGTTACGGCTTGGCAAGATATTGTTCAAATTGCAGCAGGTAATTTCTATACAGTTGGTCTTACATCTATGGGAAAAGTGGTTGCAACCGGTTTAAACTCTTGTGGTCAATGTAATGTTTCAGACTGGACAAATATAAAACAAGTTTTTGCTTTAGGAAATATGACAATAGGTCTTAGATTTGACGGTAGAGTTGTGACAACAGGAAAAACATCATATAGAGTAGATGACGTAAAGAAATGGAATATGATAAAGCAAATTGTTTTAGCGGACAATAGGATTATAGGAATTGATCAAGATGGAGCTGTATTTGCAAGTGGTAAGCCATATAGAAACTTTGTTAATGATACATGGCTTAATGTAAAGAAAGTAGTGGCTTGTAATGAGCATATTGTTGCGTTAAAGAATGACGGCACATTGCTCAGTAACGGACTATTATTTGGACATTTCCTATCTAACGATTTTGGCACTATGCTTGAAATTCGCGAGAACACAGTTGCGAATAAAATTGCTATGCTAAATAGCGATAATGCACTTAGCTGTATGAGTAAAAATCAGTCTGCATCAGGAGAAAATACATATCCTATTATATATGGAGTAAAGAAAGCTGATATGAGTGCAACTCATTTAGTAGCGTTAAAAGAAGACGGATTGGTTTGTTATTATACTTTTGAGGATAAGATAGTAACTAATGTTAATGAGTGGGATAGTATAGTTGATGTAAGGGCCGGTAATGATTTTATTGTAGGATTAAATATTAATGGTAAAGTATTGGCAATTGGTGATAATTCTTATGGTCAATGTAGCGTTAATTCGTGGAGTGATATAGTAAAAATAGAAGCTGAAGGAGATAGAGTTGCCGGGCTTACTATTGATGGAAAATTATTAATTACAGGAAGAGATGAAACAGGTGAGTTTGATTTCTTAAAGTCGTTACAGAATATAAAAAGTTTTGCAATGAGTAGTTTACAAACTATGATTTTACAAAACGATGGAACAGTAAAGTTATCATTCCATCCTAGTGGAGTTAGTGTGGAAAGTATTCAGAGCTGGAAGAATGTAAAGAAAGTAGTAGCGAGAGATAATAATTTCCTCGGATTAAAGGAAGATGGAACGGTACTTAGTACACTAGAAAACGAAGCTGAAATTTCTAAATGGTCAAATATAGACGATATAGATGCGTCTGGAAGTTATACTTGGGCAAAATTAAAAAACTAGAAGAGTAGCTTATAGTTATGTCTTTAATGCTTTTTTGCAAAGAGTAAAAAATTATGGAAA